>CAZCWA010000110.1:0-12726 GCA_964502265.1 uncultured Myxococcaceae bacterium
GGCCCGGATGCGTGATGGACTCCACCAGCTCGGTGGCCGCCGCCGGCAACTCCGGCATCAGCTCGATCACTTCCCGCGCGAGCTTCTTGAGGTTGATGCCCAGGGCCTCGACCTCGACGTTCTCACCGGCGGTGCGGTCCTCCACCGCCTCCACCCGCGCCTTGAGGTACGGGGCCTCCTGGACCAGGTCCATCACCCGGAAGCGCGCCAGCCCCTGCACGACGAGCGAGTAGTTGTCCTCGCCCATCTTGAGGAGCTTCACGATCCGCGCGACGGTCCCCATGGAGTAGAGGTCCTGCGCGCCCGGATCCTCCTCCTCGGCGCGCCGCTGGGTGACCACGCCGATCACCTGATCGTCGCGCACCGCGTCCTTGATCAGCGCGATGGTCTTCTGGCGTCCCACCGCGAGCGGCAGCACGCCGCCGGGGAAGAACACGCTGTTCCTCAACGGCAGGATGGGGAGGACCTGCGGAATGTCCTCTTTGTTGATGGTGCCCGGAGGCGTCATTGCGGAAGCCATGGCGGTTGCGCCGGTTCCTTTCTTCTTTTCGTCGGACATGTGCCCCACTCTCTTAACGGCAACTACCCGGATTCACTTGGGTTCTACCGGGATGAGACCCTTCGCACCTGGTGCTTGCCCCGTTGCCTCGGGGCCAAGCTAGCAATCCCATGACGGGGAGAGGAGCCCCGTCGCTCCGTTCGGCCGACAGCGGTTGCGTTGGACACACCCTAATGGCGAAAGCCCCTGTGGCAAGGGAGGCGCAAAAGCAATTGTGCGGTGGATGTGGTGCCGCGATCGCCGCTGCGTCGGCTGCTGGGCGGTCCTCGGAACGGGCCCTCCTCCAGCGTCGACGGCCGCGTACCTAGCTTTGCGCCCATGAATCCGATCTGGCTCGAGACGACCTCCGACCGCTTCGCCCGCCCGCCCAGAGAAGGCCTCTCGGTGGACGTGGCGATCATCGGCGGCGGCATCGCCGGCGTGACGTGCGCGTACCTGCTCAAGGAGGCGGGGCTGAAGGTGGCGGTGCTGGAGGCCCGGCGGGTGGGCGGCGGCGAGACCGGCCACACCACCGCGCACATCACCGCGATCCAGGACGCGGACTTCACCACCCTGCGGCGAAAGTTCGGCAAGGACGGCGCGCGCAGGATCGCCACCGCGGGCATGGAGGCCATCGACTTCATCGAGCGGGTGGTGCGCGCGCGGCAGATCGACTGCGACTTCGAGCGGATGCCGGCGTGGATCTACTCGGAGCACAAGCGCGACCTGCTCTTCATGAAGCGGCAGGTGAGGGCGGCGCGCGAGGCGGGGCTCGACTGCGAGCAGGTGGACATGGTGCCCCTCCCGTTCGAGGTCGCAGGCGGCATCCGCTTCGAGCACCAGGCCCGCTTCCACCCCTACCGCTACGTGCTCGCGCTGGCCCGGACGGTGGACGGCGGCGGCTCGCACGTCTTCGAGGGCGCGCACGTGCACGCGGTGGAGGATGGCAACCCGTGCCTCGTGCACCTCGACGATGGGACCACGGTGAGGGCCAACCGGGTGGTGAGCGCGGCGGACGCGGTGGTGCTCAACCGCTTCTACATGCAGCTCAAGCTCGCCCCGATGCGGACCTACGCCATCGGCATGCGGCTCGACGCGGAGCTGTCCGGGCTCTTCTACGACACCGACGATCCCTACCACTACATAAGGACCCACCCTTCGGCGGAGGGGCCCATCCTCATCGTCGGCGGCGAAGACCACCGGGTGGGCGAGAAGCGCGAGACCCAGGAGTGCTACGCGAAGCTGGAGGCGTGGACGAAGGCGCGCTTCGGCGAGGGCGAGGTGCTCTACCGCTGGAGCGGGCAGGTGCTGGAGCCACTGGACGGGCTGCCGTACATCGGCCGCAACCCCGCCTCGCAGAACCTCTTCCTCGCCACCGGCTTCTCCGGCAACGGGATGGTGAACGGGACGTTGGCCGGGATGGTGCTGACCGACGTGATGCTCGGGCGGGAGAACCCGTACGCGCGGATGCTGCAGGCGCGCAGGATGAAGCCGCTCGCCTCGGCCGCCGCCTTCGTGGTGAACAACCAGGACTACCCCAGGACGCTGCTGAAGGACCGGCTGCCGGCGAAGCACGGCGACATCGCCGACGTGCCCCCCGGCGAAGGGCGCCTCGTGGCCCAGGACGGCAAGAAGGTGGCGGTGTTCCGGGACGAGGACGGCACCGTGCACAAGCTCTCGCCGGTGTGCCCGCACATGGGCTGCCACGTGCAGTGGAACGGCGAGGCGAAAAGCTGGGACTGCCCCTGCCACGGCTCGCGCTTCGAGGCCACCGGCGAGGTCCTGCACGGCCCCGCCACCCACGCGCTCTCCCGCGTGGACGAGGGCGAGGGCCGTTACGAGACGGTGATCGGCGACGACCAGCCCGGCCAGCACGGATAGACGCTCACGGGAAGCAGCCGGCCGGACGGGCCTCCCGCCCGCCGCCACTTCCCGCCCGGCCGGGTGCCCCTACCTTTCAGCCCGGCGCGAGAGATCGCTGCCACTGAGGGGGGACACACGATGAAGAAGCTCTTCGCGGCGGTGGCCGCATGGGCGCTGGTGGGCTGCGCAAGCACGCGCGAGGTGCGGACCGAACCGCCCCGCCCGGAGATGACCCTGGAGGAGCGCCGGGAGCGCTGGGACGTGATCCACGCCAGCGCCCAGCCCACGCCCAGGAAGAAGGCCGAGGACGGCACCGGGGGCGCGGGGGGCGCGGGGGGCATCGATCCCGTCCTCGTCGAACCGCTGAGCGTGGGCGAGCGCGCGCCGGAGTCCGAGGAGAAGAAGGACGGGGAGGCGAAGAAGCCCTCGCGCAGGCCGCTGCAGCCGGGCGCCGCGCAGCCTCCCGCGGAGTAACCGGGCAGGGCCTACCCGAGGGCGTCGAGCCTCCTCGTGTCGGGGATCTGCAGCACGAAGTCCGCCCCGAACGCGCGGGACGGGGTGAGCGCGCCCTTCAAGCCTTCCGCCTCCAGCGTCCTCTCCACGCAGAGGACCGCCGAGGCCGCGGTGAAGGCGTAACCTTCGAGGGTGGAGAGCCAGGCCTCGGCGCTGTGGCCCTGCGCGTCGGTGGCGCGGGCCCACACATGGGAGCGTCCCTTCGCCCGGGCCGCCTCGTCCGGGCCCTTCACCCGCCGCTCGATGAGGCGCTGCGCGAACGCCCGGAGGGGCTTGAGCTTCAAAGCGTGGGGGAGCAGGGGGCCTGCGACCATTTGCACCCGGGCCTGCGCTTTGGGCACCGACATGTACGTGGTGATGTCCTGCGCGCCGGTGGAGTGGAACGCGGTCTCCAGATCCCCCCACGGGATGGGGACGGCGGTGCGCTCTTTGTCGTCGAAGCGGATGGAGGTGACCCCGCGGCCGATCCGCCAGGGCACCAGGTGCCCGCCGCGACGGACCCAGCCGCCCTGGGGCAGGCCCTCCAGCGCGGACTTCATCGTGCCCGCGGACGCCTGGCCGATGGCGGCGAAGGCGATGTCGAGGCGCTTCGGGGCCCCGCCCACCTTCTCCGCCACGTAGCGGGCGAGGCAGTCGGTGGGGACGACGTCGAAGCCTGCGCCCGAGAGCACGACGATGCCCCGCTCGCGGGCCTCCCGGTCCTTCCCGAAGGAGGCGCGGAAGACGGGGATCTCCCCGGTGATGTCCAGGTAGTGCACCCCGGCCTCGAGGCAAGCGTCCCGCATCGGCGCGGCGGTATGGACGAAGGGGCCGGCGGCGTGGAGCACCAGCGGCACCTCCTCCAGCGCGCGGCGGATGCCGGCGCCGTCCTCCAGCGAGAAGGCCCGGAAGGGGAGGTCCAGCCGCGCGGCGAGGGGCCGCAGCTTGTCCTCGGAGCGGCCGGCGAGCACCGGGCGGTGGCCGCGGCGGACCGCCTCCTCGGCGATGAGCTCCCCCGAGTATCCGGTGGCGCCGTACAGCATCCAGCCTTCGTGGTTCATGGGGGACGGGAGCCTAGTCCGGCGAGGCCCCGGGGGAAGCTTCCGGATCGCGCGGAGGCCCGACCATCCGGCCCCGGAGCGGATGTCAGACCGCCTTGCATACTGAACGCGCGTGTAGCAGTTTCTTCCGCAGAGGTTTCGCATGAGCGCGGCGGTCGCAGGTCAGAACGACGGGGTGGTGCAGAGGCTCCGGGAGCAGATCCGCAAGCTGGAGGCGCAGCCGCGGCGGTACCTCTCCGCGCTGCGCACCGGCATCGCTCCCTTTGACGGGCTCTTTGCCGCGGGCGGGCTCCCGCTGGGGCAGGCGGTGGAGCTGTGGGGGGAGGCGGCGTCCGGGCGGACCTCGCTGGCGCTGCGGGCGGTGGCGGCGGCGGGGCGGGAGAGGCGGCTGTGCGCGTGGGTGGACGGGCCCAGGGAACTCTACCCGCCGGCGGCGCAGGCGCTGGGGGTGGACCTCAAGGCCCTGCTCATCGTGCGGCCCAAAGCGCCTGGGCAACTGGTGTGGGCCGCGGTGCAGCTCCTTCGCAGCGGGGCCTTCGCCTGCGTGGTGCTGGATCTCACCCATACCGGCGTGCGGCCGGGGCTGGCGGAGGGGCGCAAGCTCCATGACGCGGCCCAGAAGGGCGGGACGCTGCTGCTCCTTTTGACCCCGCCGGAGGCGCCGGCGGACGGGATGGTCCGGCTGCGCACCCGGGCCGAGGGAGAGGAGGGGCTCACGGTGGAGATCATCCGCGGGCGGGCGGGGGCGGACGGCACGCGGGCGGTGTTGCCCTGGGCGGCGCTCTACCCGGGACGGGCGCCCCTCTTCCCCGCCGCAGCGCCCCCGCAGGCGCCCTCCCGGCCCCGGCGGCCACAGCTCGCGGCGGTGCGGAGGCTCCCGGACGCCGCGGCGCGGGAGGAGTCCACCCGCCACCGCGTCTTCCCCTGCTCGGTGCACGGCAACCGCCCCGGGCGGGACGCCCCGCTCCACGTGCGGCTGCAGTAGCGCGCGCAGGCACAGGCCCACCCCATGCGGCGGCTCTACGTCCACCTCCCGAGGTTCCCCGTGCAAAGGCGCGTGCTGGAGACCCCGTCCCTCGCCGGGCAGCCCCTGGCGCTGGTGGAGAACCAGAAGGGGCACCTGCGCGTCGCCTTCGCCTCCACCGCCGCGCTGAAGGCGGGGGTGAGGCCGGGCATGACCAGGACGGCGGCCTGCGCATTGCTGCCGGAGATCGCCCTCTTCGACTACGCGCCGGACAAGGAGCGCCAGGCGCTGCTCTCTTTGGGGGAGGCGCTGTTGTCGGTGGGGCCGCAGTTCCAGCTCGCGCCCCCGGAGGGGCTCTTCGTGGACGCGGCGGCGGCGCACCTGTGGGGCGGCGAGGAAGGCCTGTGCAGAAAAGCGCTGGAGGTCTGCTCTGCGCACGGCTACCGGGCCAAGGCGGTGGTGGCCGGGGACGCCTTCTCCGCCCGGGCGCTGGCGCGGTACGGGGAGGGGCGGACGCGGGTGGTCCCCCCTGGCGCTTCGCCGGCGCACCTCGCGCCCCTGCCGCTGTGTGCGCTGGAGGGCCCGCTGGGGGCATCCGGCGGCCCGCTGCGGGGCCTGGGGCTCTCGTCTTTGGGGGAGGTGGCGGCGCTGCCGTCCGGGGCGCTGGCCGCGCGGCTGGGCGCAGAAGGGCTGTGGGCGCACAGGCTCTGCCGCGGCGGGGACGACACGCCGTTCGTGGCCGAACCGCTGGCGGAGGCGGTGTCGGAGCGGATGGACCTCGACTGGCCGGCGGAGTCCATGGAGCCGCTGCTCTTCGCCCTCAAGACCGCGCTGGACCGGGTGTGCGCGCGGCTGTGGGGGCGGGGACAGGCGGCGGTGGGGCTGGACCTGGTGCTGCACCTGGACCCGTCGGGGGAGACGAAGGTGCCCCTGCGCCTGTCGCGGCCCTCGTCGCAGGGGCGGATGTTGCTGGAGCTGTGCCGGCACCGGATCTCGGACCTGACCCTGCCGCAGCCGGTGGGCGCGCTGACGGTGACGGTGACCGAGAGCTCGGAGGACCGCGGCCAGCAGCTCCCCCTGGGGGAGGACGGCCCGGCGGGGGACGCCTCTTTGGAGGTGGTGCTCTCGCGGCTGTCGTCCGCGCTGGGGGAGGAGGCCCTCTTCTCGGCGGCGCTGGAGGAGGCGCACCGGCCCGAAGGGGCGTGGAGGACGCAGCTCTTCTCCCCGCCGCCCCCCTCGCGCGGGCTCTTCGCCGAGGCGGTGGGCACGCGGGAGGACGCGGCGGCGATGGCGCTGGAGGCGGAGTGGGCGGACGCGCTTCTGGCCCGGCCCTCGCGGTGCTTCCCCCAGCCGGCGTCGCTGGAGGCGGAGGTGGGGGAGGACGGCGCGCTGCGCGGGGCGCGCCTTCTGGGGAAGCGGCGGCGGGTGGAGGCCTGCGCGGGGCCGGAGCGGCTGTGCGGTGACTGGTGGGAGGCGGCGTATGCGCGGGACTACTACCGGGTCCACTTCGAGGGCCTGGGGCCGGTGTGGATCTTCCGGGACGAGCGGGACGGGCGGTTCTACCTCCACGGCCTCTTCGACTGAGATGAGGGTCCCGTCACCGTGCAGCGCCGGCCTCGGCGTCGGGCGCCTCGCCCCCGAGGAGCGCCCGGGCAAAGTCCGGCTCCTCCAGCAGACGGCGCTCCACGTCCTGCTGCGTGTAGCGGCGCAGAAGCTGTGCCCACAGGGCGAAGGGCACGTCGCGGAAGAAGAGCGCCAAGACCCGCGGCTCGCCCTCTTTCGGCTGGGCGAAGTACGCGGCGGTGAGCACGCCGGCGAGGCTGCCGCCCTTGGTGCCGAACCGGTCGAAGCGCGCGTTCACCGACCCGCGGGCCATCGGCCACTCGAGGCCCTGGGCCATGTGCTTCGCCCACACGTCGCCTTCGGGGGCGGTGAGGACCTTCGCCATCAGCGCCGCGTACCCCCGGGCGGTGCCGCGGGGACCCAGCGCCTGCGCGTACTGGACCTGCTCCGCCAGGTTCAGGCCCAGGCCGTCCCGCTCCAGCGACGCGCGCTGGGCCGCGGCAAAGGCGGGATCCTCGGCGAGCCGCCGGAGGATGTCCCAGGCAAGGTCCGCCACGTGATCCGGGCCCTTCTCGGCCAGGGCCGTGATCCACTGCGCGGGCAGGGTGCCCTCGGGGGGCGTCCGGGCCAGAAGCAGGGTGCCCGCCAGCGGGACGGGGGCGGGCTCGGAGAGGCCCAGCCAGGCGGCGGTGGACGAGACGGCCTCCCGCCCCAGCCGGTGGAGGAGGAGGTCGGTGGCCGCGTTGTCGCTGTGGACGATCATCGCCTGCGCCACCTCGGCCAGGGTGGCCTCGTCGTCCTGAAGGGCGCCGGCCTCCCGCAGCTTCTCCACTGCGCGGGGGTGGGCCCGGCCGTCGGTGCCGGGGAGGTAGAAGGCCTCCCACTGCGCGAGCGGCACGCGCTCGGACGGGTCGAGCCGCCCGTCTGCCACCTGCCGCGCGTACTCGGCGAGGATGAGCGCCTTCACCGTGGAGGCGATGCCGGTGGGCGCGTCCGCCTGGTGGAGGACCGCCTCGTCCTCCCGCCCCGGGGACCAGGTGGCCAGGTGCACCTTCTCCGGGTGGGCGCGGATCCAGGCCACCAGCGCGTCGGTGCTCTGGGCGGCGGAGGCCTCCTCGGCGCCATCGCGGAGGGTGTCCCAGTTGTCGACGATGGCGGCGAGCCGGTCGCGTTGCCACACCGCGGTGGCGGCCACGGCCACGAGGACCGCCACGAAGCCCAGACCAAAAACACGGAGGATGCGCACCGGGAGCGTTTCGCACAGTCGCCCGCGGGCGGCCATACCGGAGCGGGGACCTCAGAAGGAGAGGCCGCCCTCCTGCACCAGGGCGCGCTGGAGCATCACCGCCTGCCGCTCGGCGAGCTCGGCCCGGGCGGAGTAGGGGATGCCGGCCTGTGCCAGCCGCTCGTCGAGGGGCGCGCGGGCCTGGAGGATCCGCCAGGTGGCGGCGCGCTGGACGGTGAGCAGCAAAAGCCCCTCCAATTCCACCACCCGGCTGAGCGGCGAGTAGCGCAAGACCCGCCCGTTGAGCTTGAGGCGCCCCAGGGCCACCCCCGCCCGGGCGCCCCTGTTCTTCATCCCCGAGGGTCTGACCGAAGCGGCCTGGGCCACGGCCTCGAGGTGGGCGAGGTCCTCCCGGACGGCGAGGTGCAAGGGCCCGAGCAGCCTGCCCAGCGGGGAGGCCCGGTTGGGGCCCAGGGATCTGGCCACCAGCGCGGCGGAGGCGTGGAGGGCGGCGAGGTGGTCCTGCAGAAAGATCCGGAACAGCCGGTCGTCGCGGACGTGGGTGGTGGGGGCAAGCCTGAGCTCCATGGGGAGAGGATCGCCACGTGGGAGGTGGGGCGCAGCGCGCCGGTGCTCGGCGGGGCAGCAGGCGGGGCGGCGGAGGGCGGCTGTCCGGGGGAGGCGCAGGGACCAGCTTCGAGGGTGGGCCAAGGTTCCGGCCCGGATTCCGGGAGGTGTGGTGATGGAGCGCTGCGAGGTCTGCGGGAACGAATACGACAAGGCGTTCAAGGTGCTGATGGGGGACCGGACGTACACCTTCGACAGCTTCGAGTGCGCGATCCACAAGCTGGCGCCCACCTGCGAGCACTGCGAGTGCCGGATCATCGGCCACGGGGTGGAGACGCAGGGGCGGATGTTCTGCTGCGCGCACTGCGCCCACCAGCACGGGCACCAGGACCTGCAGGACCGGGTGTAGCGCCGGGACGGGCTGGCGGACTGAACGCGCGAGCAGTAGGGTCGGGGCCGTGTACGCCGAGCTGGTGACGCGGTCGAACTTCTCCTTCCTCCGGGGGGCCTCGCACCCGGAGGAACTGCTGGCGCAGGCGGCGGAGGCGGGGGCCACCGCCTTCGCCCTCACCGACGACGACGGGCTGTACGGCGCGGTGAAGGCGCACCTGGCGGCGAAGCGGCTGGGGATGCGGTACGTGCTCGGGTCGCGGGTGACGCTGACGGACGGGCCGCAGGTCTGCGTCTACGTGGAGGACGCGGAAGGGTACGCCAACCTCTGCCGGGTGCTCTCGCACGGGCGGATGACCCATCCCAAGGGGGAGGCGGGGGTTCCCCTCTCGTTCCTCGCCGAGCACGCGCGCGGGCTGTGGGCGATCCTGCCCTCGCCAGGGCCCGTGCCTCAGGACTCCAGCGCCGCGTTGCCCCGGGGCGTGCGGGGGCTGGCGGAGGCGTTCGCCGGGCGCTTCTACGTGGGCGGGGTGCGGACCTTCAGCGCCGGGGACGAGGCGCGGCTGCTCTGGGCGCAGGAGGTGGCGAAGAGGCTGGAGGTCCCGCTCTGCGCGCACAACGACGTGCACACCCACGCGAGGCCTCGGCAGAGGCTGCAGGACGTTTTGACCGCGGTGCGGCTGGGCAAGCCGCTGGGGGCGGTGGGGCGGGCCCTGTTCCCCAACGCCGAGCGCACGGTGAAGGGGCCTTTGGAGATGGTGCGGCTGTTCGCGGACATGCCGGAGGCGGTGGGCAGGTCCCTGGAGATCGCGGACGCCTGCCGCTTCACCCTGGACGACGTGCGCTACCGCTTCCCCGAGCAGGACCTGCCGCAGGGGCACACCAACGACTCGTGGCTGCGGCACCTCGCGTTCGAGGGCATGCGCGAGCGTTACCCCGGGGGCGTGCCCGAGGCTGTGCGGCGGCAGGTGGCGCACGAATTGGAGCTGATCGCGAAGCTGGAGGTGGCCGGGTACTTCCTCGCGCTGTGGGACATCGTCTCCTTCGCGAAGGGGCGGGGGATCCTCTGCCAGGGGCGGGGGTCGGCGGCGAACTCGGCGGTCTGCTACGCGCTGGGGATCACCGCCATCGATCCGGTGCGGATGGGCCTGCTCTTCGAGCGCTTCATGAGCATGGAGCGCAAGGAGCCGCCGGACATCGACGTGGACTTCGAGCACGAGCGCCGCGAGGAGGTCCTCCAGTACGTCTACGAGAAGCACGGCCGGCACCGGGCGGGGATGGTGTGCGAGGTCATCTGCTACCGGGGGAAGCTGGCCCTGCGCGAGGTGGGCAAGGCGCTCGGGCTGTCCCTGGACCAGGTGGACCGGCTGGCGCGGGGGCTGGACGGGTGGATGCACGAGGGCGCCACCGAGAAGATGCTGGTGGGCGCGGGCCTGTCGCCGGACGACCCGAAGGTGCGGATGACGGTGGCGCTGGCGGGGGAGCTGGAAGGGTTCCCGCGGCACCTGTCCATCCACGTGGGCGGGTTCGTGATCACCCGCGATCCGCTGATCGACATCGTCCCGGTGGAGAACGCGGCGATGAAGGGGCGCACGGTGGTCCAGTGGGACAAGGACGACCTCTCGGCGCTGGACATCCTCAAGGTGGACCTTTTGGCGCTGGGGATGCTGACCGCGGTGAGCAAGTGCCTGCAGATGGTGAAGGAACACCACGGGCGGGCGCTCTCGCTGGCCACCATCCCGTCCGAGGATCCCGCGGTCTACGACATGCTCTGCGAGGCGGACGCCATCGGGGTGTTCCAGGTGGAGAGCCGGGCGCAGATGAACATGCTGGCGAGGCTCAAGCCGCGGACGTTCTACGACCTGGTGATCGAGATCGCGATCATCCGGCCGGGCCCCATCATCGGGGACATGGTGCACCCCTTCCTGCGCAGGCGGGAGGGGCTGGAGCCGGTGACCTACCCGTCCGAGGCGGTGCGGGGGATCCTGGAGAAGACGCTGGGGGTGCCGCTGTTCCAGGAGCAGGCGATGCGGCTGGCCATGGTGGCGGCGGGCTTCACCCCGGCGGAGGCGGACGCGCTGCGAAGGACCCTGTCGCACAAGCGGTCGGAGGAGCTGATGGCCCCCTTCGCGGCGAAGTTCGTGGAGGGGTGCGTGAAGAACGGCTACCCGCGCGAGTTCGCCGAGAGCACGTTCCGCCAGTTCAAGGGGTTCGCCAACTACGGGTTCCCCGAGTCCCACTCCGCGTCCTTCGCGCTCATCGCCTACGCCTCGTCGTGGCTGAAGCGGTACTACCCGGCTGCGTTCTGCGCGGCGCTGCTCAACTCGCAGCCGATGGGGTTCTACGCGCCGCACACCCTGGTGGAGGACGCAAGGCGGCACGGGGTGACGGTGCGGCCGGTGGACGTGCAGCACTCGGGGTGGGACTGCACCCTCGAGCCGTGTGACGGGTCGGAGGGCGGGGTGGCCCTGCGGCTGGGGATGCGGATGCTCAAGGGGCTGCGGGAGGACACCGCCCGCCGCATCGAGCGCGCTCGGGAGGAGGGGTTCGTGGGCGTGGCGGACCTCGCGCGGCGCAGCGGGGTACCGAGGTTCGAATTGGCGCGGCTGGCGCTCGGCGGGGCGCTGCGGTCGTTGACCGGCGGGAGGCGGGACGCGCTGTGGGAGATCCAGGCGCTGGGGCCCCTGACCGAGGAGGACCTCTTCTTCGGCGTCCCCATGGACGGGGTGGAGGTGGAGCTGCCCTCGCTCACGGTGGCGGAGACGGTGACCGCGGACTTCGAGACCGTGGGGCTGTCGCTGGAGAAGCACCCCCTGGCGCTGCTGCGTCCGGAGCTCGACCGGCGCAGGGCGCTGACGGCGAAGGGGCTGATGGGGGCGAAGCCGGGGCGGCGGGTGGCGGTGGGAGGGATGGTGATCTGCCGCCAGCGCCCGCCCACCGCGCGCGGGTTCACCTTCCTCTCTTTGGAGGACGAGACCGGGATCGCCAACCTGGTGGTGGAGCCGGACCTGTTCGAGCGCTACCGCCGGGAGGTCGTCTCCTCGATCTTCCTCTACGCGGAGGGCGTGCTGGAGCGGGCGGGGAAGATCGTGAACCTCAAGGTGAAGCGGATGGAGCCCCTGATGGGGATGGCCGGCAGACCCACGCCGCCGGTGGCCCGGGTGCCGATGGGACACCGCTGAGGCGGGGCGGGGACCCGCTTTCTTGACGGATCGATCGAGGGGGCGAGACTCGTGGGCCAGCCGCTACAGGCGCGTTGCGACCTGTGGCCGCGGGAGGGGAACGTGACCGACGAGCTGAACTTCGACATCGACATCGACATCAACGAGCTGCGCACGCGGCCCGAGCCGACCGTGGCACGGCGCGACCGTCGCGGCGACCTGGACGGCCTGCGCGAGGCGATGCACTTCGCGTGGCGCCCGGCCGGCTCGATGTCGCTGGGTGACCGCTGGCTGCGCGCCGGCAACCCCGAGGAGGAGACCTCCCACCCGCACCGCCCGCTGGCGCCACCGAAGCCGCCCGCCATCCCCAGAGGGCTCAGCCGGCGCCGGATCCGGAGGTAGCCGAAAGCCGCGGCCCCCGGGCCAGGTCGCATGCCCTGGCGGGATTCCGACGCTCAGTGACGGGCGCCACCGCCGCCCGACCACCTTGGGGCGCAGCTCCCCGGGAGCTGGGGCGCCAACGCCCGGCAACCGGACCGCCAACGCCCGGCCGCCGGAGCGCCCTCGGCCGGCACCTCGGCAGCGCCGACCGGCACCTCGGCAGCGCCGGATAAGGCCTCGGCACCGCCGGATGAGGCCTCGGCACCGCCGGATGCGACCTCTCCACCGCCGGATACGACCTCGGCACCGCCGGATAAGGCCTCGGCACCGCCGGATGAGGCCTCGGCACCGCCGGATGCGACCTCTCCACCGCCGGATACGACCTCGGCACCGCCGGATAAGGCCTCGGCACCGCCGGATGAGGCCTCGGCACCGCCGGATGCGGCCTCTCCACCGCCGGATGCGGCCTCTCCACCGCCGGATGCGACCTCTCCACCGCCGGATGCGACCTCTCCACCGCC
>CAZCWA010000111.1:0-12684 GCA_964502265.1 uncultured Myxococcaceae bacterium
CGCGCTTCTCGCCGATCATGGACGAGGTGGTGAAGTTCGCGCAGGGCGGCGGCCGCGTGCTGGGCATCTGCAACGGCTTCCAGATCCTCACCGAGGCAGGGCTCCTCCCCGGCGCGCTGATGCGCAACGCCACGCGCAAGTTCATCTGCCGCCCGGTGGATCTCTTCGCCGACAACACCTCGTCTCCCTTCACGAAGAAGCTCACGAAGGGCGAGAAGCTGCGCATCCCCATCGCGCACGCGGAGGGGAACTACTTCCTCGACGACGTGGGCCTCGAGCGCCTCGAGGGCGAGGGCCGGGTCGCCTTCCGCTACGTGGAGAACCCCAACGGCTCGCGCCACGACATCGCCGGCGTGCTCAACGAGAAGGGGAACGTGCTCGGGATGATGCCGCACCCCGAGCGCGCGGCGGAGAAGCTCCTGGGCTCCGAGGACGGCAAGAAGATCTTCGAGTCCCTGCTGGAGGCGTGATGCCCGGGCGGGTCTTTCGGCGTTGGGCGCTGGCGGCGGCGGTGCTCGCTCCGGTGGCTGCGCACGCCTGGCCGGTCGATGTCTTTGCGGACCTGCGGGTCGGCGAAGAGCGCTTCGAGCGGCTGGCCGCGGTGTCCTGGGTGGAGGTCGAGGACCCCACCGTGCTCGAGGCCGAGGTGCTCCCCTCCGGCGAGCTGCTCCTGACCGGCAAGGGCAAGGGCCGCACGCTGATGCTCCTCTTTGCCGAGGGGAAGTTCGCGGTGTGGCGCGCGCGGGTGGGGACGCCGCCTGTCGAGGCGGACGCGGAGCTTCTGGCGAAGGCGAAGAAGGCCTGCGGCCCGGGCTTCCGGGTGAAGGACGGGGCGCTGGTGACCGCGGTGCCGGACGACGCGTGCCGGCGCCAGCTCCGGACGCTGTTCGAGACGGATTCGTTCCGCGCGCGGGACCTCGAGCTGGTGTTCGAGCTGCCGGCGTTCCAGGCGCAGCTTTCGGACATGGCGGAGGGGATGAAGGCTGCGGGCGTGACCGGCGTGAGCGCGCGCTACCACGGCGCGGGGCTGGTGCTGGAGGGGACGGTCACCGCGGCAGAGAAGCGGAAGGTGTTGTGGGCGGTCTTCCGGCGGAGCGTGGGACGCGTGCCGCTGCAGGACAAGCTCGAGGTGTCGAAGCAGGTGCAGGACAACGTGAAGGAAGAGAACAAGCCATGAGCCACTCCCCCGAGGTCATCGCCCAGCACGGACTGAAGCCGGACGAGTACCAGCGCATCGTCGGGCACCTGGGGCGCGAGCCGAACCTGCTCGAGCTCGGCATCTTCTCGGTGATGTGGAGCGAGCACTGCTCCTACAAGTCGTCTCGGCGGCACCTGAAGCAGTTCCCCACCACCGGGCCGCGGGTGCTGGTGGGTCCCGGCGAGAACGCAGGCGTGGTGGACATCGGCGACGGCTGGGCGGTGGCGTTCAAGATGGAGAGCCACAACCACCCCTCGTACATCGAGCCCTACCAGGGCGCGGCGACCGGCGTGGGCGGCATCCTGCGCGACGTGTTCACCATGGGCGCGCGGCCCATCGCGCTGATGAACTCGCTGCGCTTCGGTCACCCCACCCATCCCAAGACGGCGTGGCTGGTGGAGGGCGTGGTGGCCGGCATCTCGGGCTACGGCAACTGCATCGGCGTGCCCACGGTGGGCGGCGAGGTCTACTTCGACGAGTCGTACAACGGGAACTGCCTCGTGAACGCGTTCACGGTGGGCGTGCTCCGGTCGGACAAGATCTTCAAGGGCACCGCGTCCGGCGTGGGCAACCCGCTCATCTACGTGGGCTCGAAGACCGGGCGGGACGGCATCCACGGCGCGACGATGGCCTCCGCCGAGTTCGACGAGAAGACCGAGGAGAAGCGCCCGACCGTGCAGGTGGGGGACCCGTTCACCGAGAAGCTGCTGCTCGAGGCGTGCCTCGAGATCTTCCAGACCGACGCGCTGGTGGGCATCCAGGACATGGGCGCGGCGGGGCTGACCTCGTCGTCGGTGGAGATGGCGGCGCGCGCGGGCAGCGGGCTGCGGATGGACATCCTCAAGGTGCCGCGGCGCGAGGAGGGGATGACCCCGTACGAGTGCATGCTCTCCGAGAGCCAGGAGCGGATGCTGATCGTGGCGAAGAAGGGCCGCGAGCAGGAGGTCATCGACGTCTTCACGAAGTGGGACCTGGACGTGGCGGTGATCGGCGAGGTGACCGACACCGGCCGGCATCAGATCTACGAGGGCGACGTGCTGGTGAGCGATCTCCCGGTGGAGCCTCTGACGGACGGCGCGCCCGTGTACGACCGGCCCACCAGGCGGCCCGCGGAGCTCGACGCGCTGCAGGCCTTCGACCCTTTGACGCTGCCTGCGCCGAAGGATCTGGGCGAGGCGCTGCTCGGGCTGATGGCGCGGCCGACGATCGCCAGCAAGGAGTGGATCTTCCAGCAGTACGACCACATGGTCCGGCTGGGGAACGTGGTCGGCCCGGGGAAGGGCGACGCGGCGGTGGTGCGCGTGGAGGGCAGCGATCGCGGCATCGCGGTGAAGGCGGACTGCAACAGCCGGTTCGTGTTCCTCGACCCGTATGAAGGTGCGCGGCTGGCGGTGGCCGAGTGCGCGCGGAACGTGTCGTGCGTGGGCGGCGAGCCGCTCGGGCTGACCGACTGCCTCAACTTCGGCAACCCGGAGCGGCCGGAGATCATGTGGCAGTTCGCCGAGGCCTGCCGCGGCATCGCGGACGCCTGCCGCGAGCTGGGCGTGCCCGTCGTCTCCGGCAACGTGTCGCTCTACAACGAGACCGAGGGCAAGGCGATCCTCCCCACCCCGACGGTGGCGGTGGTGGGCCTGCTGCCGGACGTGACGAAGACCTGCGGCGCCTCGTTCGTGAAGGCCGGTGACCTCGTCGCGGTGCTGGGCGAGACGAAGGGGCACCTCGGCGGGAGCGAGTACCTCAAGGCGTTCTTCGACAAGACCGCGGGTAGGCCGCCGGCGCTGGACTCGAAGCGCGAGCTCTCGCTGCAGCGGGTGGTGCGCGCGCTCGTCCGCGGCGGGAAGGTCTCCTCGGCACACGACGCGTCCGAAGGCGGCCTGGGCGTGGCGCTGGCCGAGTGCTGCGTGATGGAGGGCGAGACGGTGCTGGGGGCTCGGCTGAAGCTCGAGATGGGTGACATCGCGCCGCACGCGTACCTCTTCGGCGAGGACGCCTCGCGGGTGGTGGTGTCCTTCCCGCCCGAGCACCGCAACGCGGTGGAGACGATGTGCCGCGAGGCCGGCGTGCCGTGCGCCGTCGTCGGCGAGGTGGGCGGCGATGCGCTGGAGATCGAAGGCGCGCTCAGGGTGCCGCTGAAGACGCTGAACAAGGCCTATCGCACGGGGCTGCCGGCGGTGCTCGGGGCGCGCTGAGCCGGCGTTCCGGACTAGAACAGCTCGAGGTCGACAGCCAGCACGCCGGTGATTCGCTCGAAGTCGCGGTCGCGGGTGAGGAGCGACGCCCGCCGGTCAGCGGCTGTGACTGCGATCATCAGGTCGATGAGGTGCGCCTGCGCTCCCTGGCGTGCGAGCAGAAAGCGCAGCTCCGCGACCCTCAGCCATGCGCCGGGTTCGGGCTCCAGAAGAGGCAGCGCGCTCATCAGGTTGGACAGGCGCTGCCAGGTGAAGCGGTCTTGCGTGCCCGAGAGCACCTCTGCGAGCACAGGACCGCACACGCCCGCCTCGCCGTGATTCAGCAGACCGTCCACGCGGGCCCGCGCGAGGCGCTCTCCGCGGAAGAAGTCGATCCACGCGGAGGTATCGACCAGAGTGATCACCGGCCCCGCGACTTCCTCGAGCGTGCGAGGTCGACCGTGAGTTCCACCTTGCCCGCCAGGCTGCGCAGCTCTTCCCGGCGGGACTTCCGAATCAGCTCCTCCAGGCCGGCGATCACGGCCTCTCGCTTGGTCTTGGCACGCGTCGCCCGAACGGCCTCCTCCAGTAGTTCTTCGGGGATGTCCAGGGTGGTGCGCATGCAGGAAGCATAAAAATCAGGCGTATCGTATGCAACGCGTGCCCACTCGCTCGCCAGGAGCTCTCGTGATGCGCCAGCACATTGCCCTCCTCTTCGTCGCCGCCGCGATCTCCGGCTGCAACTGCGTCTCGGCGGATCGGGACATCATCGAGACCGCCATCTGGGCGGACGATGACTCGGAGCAGCTCTACGTGCGGCACACCTTCGCGGAGCGGCAGCGGGCCTCGCCGTTTCCGGAGGCCGAGTCCATCACCGGCAACCACAGGATGCGCGTCTTCCGCCACAGCCTGGACGGGGACTCCACGCCCGTCGGCGAATGGCGGGACGAGACGCCCGGACCGGACTGGTACTTCATGAAGAGCGCCGGCTACATCCTCGGCTCGGTGCAGACCGGCGAGGATGGCCTTCGCTACGAGCGCTGGAGCCTCGACGGGAGCGCCGTTCAGCCGGTGGTCGAATCTCCGGGGACCATCGACGCGTGCTCGTTCTCCGTGGTGGTGCCTTCGCCGGATGGAAGCACGCTGGCGTTGGTGCACCGCGTGGGCGCGCCTGCGAGCGGGCCCGCCATCCCCGGGTGCGGAGCGGGCACGGTGTCGGTGGAGCGCCTCGACGCGCAGAGCCTCGCGCGGCTCACGCGGACCGGACAGGTGGCCATCGAGGGCCGCGTCCAGTTCACCTTCGCGCCGGACGGTCGCGCCTTCGTCTTCGCCGGCACCGAGCGCTTCGTGGTGAGCGACGATGGTCAGGCCCTCGAGCCCGCCAGCGCGCCGCCCACCTGTACGGTCCCGCCCACCACGAGCAGCAACATCAGCAGCGCCGGCCGCCTCATCGCGGCGAACTCGCTGGAGCCCAACGATCCGATCGTGGTGATCGCCGACGGGCAGACGCCGTTCGGTTGTCAGTAGGCGCCGTGTAACCGCAGCCGCCCTCCGTTCGTGGTGCGGGTGGAGGTGCCGCATGGCAGACGAGAAGTGGGACGTGGTGGTGGTGGGAGGCGGGCTGGGTGGGTTGCTGTCGGCCATCCAGCTTGCGGTCCCCGGGCGCAGGGTGTTGCTGCTCGAGCGCGCGGCGAGGCCGGGAGGCCGGGCGATCTCGAACGTCGAGCCCACGGGACACGTGTTCAACCTCGGGCCGCACGCGCTGTATCGGGCGGGGGCGGCGGCGGCGCTGCTGCAGCGCGTGGGGATCCCGTTCGAGGGTGGTGTGGTGAAGGGCACGGGCGGGATGGCGCTGAAGGCGGGGCGCCTGCACACGCTTCCGGTGGGACCGGTGACGCTGCTCACCACCAACCTGGTGCGGGCCGGCGGACGCCTGGAGCTGGCGGCGACGCTGGCCCGGCTGATCCGGAAGCTGCCCACGGTCGAGCCAACGATGAGCATCGAGGCGTGGCTGGAGGACACCATCCGCCACGACGACGCGCGCGAGGTGATCCGTGCGCTGATCCGGCTCGCCACCTACAGTGCGATGAGTGAACGCCTGAGCGCCGCCGCGGCGCTGTCGCAACTGCACCTCTCGCTCACCGGCGGCGTGATGTACCTGAACGGCGGCTGGCAATCGCTCGTCGATGCCGCGAGAGCGCGCGCAACCGAGGCGGGTGTGATCATCGAGCCTCACGCGCGGGTGGATGCGGTGGGCGGCTCGAGCCCTTCCGAAGACGTCGAGGTCACCGTGTCCGACGGGCGCACCCTGCGGGCCTCGTCGGTGGTGCTCGCGGTGGGACCGGAGGAGGCGCTGCGCCTTCTGCCAGTGGAGGCCCAAGAGGAGTTCCGCGCGGAGGCCGGCGCGCTCGAACCGGTGCGCGCGGCGTGTCTCGATCTCGGGCTTGCCAGGCTCCCGATGCCGCGGCGGTCGTTCGCGCTGGGGATCGACGCGCCGGTCTACGGGTCGGTGCACTCGGCGTGGGCGACGCTGGCGCACGGCGGCGGGGCCACGCTGCAGCTTTCGAGGTACCTGCAGCCGGGGGAGGATGGCGCGCGGGCGCTCTTCGCGCTGGAGGAGCTGATGGACGCCTGGCAGCCCGGATGGCGGCAGGAGGTGAGGGCGCGGCGCTTCCTGCCGAACCTGACGGTGATGCACGCCCTGCCGACGATCGACCGGAGACGCCCAACGGGGACGCTTCAATCCCTGCCCCGGGTCCACCTGGTGGGGGACTGGGTGGGGCCGCAGGGGATGCTGCTCGATGCGGTGGCCTGCAGCGCCCAGGCTGCGGTGGCACGAATCCAGGCAGCCGCGGCGGGCAGGGACGCGGCGGCGTGAACGCGCTGGAGCAGGCGGCGCGACGGCACCGCACCTTCCTGTGGAACCTCTGCTACCGGATGACCGGGGTGGCGGCGGACGCGGACGAGCTGGTCCAGGAGACTTTCACGCGCGCGCTGCTGCGGCCTCCGCCGGACCTGGAGCGAAGCCTGCGTCCGTGGCTCACGCGCATCGCGGTGAACGCCGCGCGCGACGTGCTGCGGACGAGGCGCCGTGCGGGTTACGTCGGTCCCTGGCTGCCCTCGCCCATCGACACGGACGCGGAGCCGCCGGCCTTCGAGCCGGACCACGACGGTCACGGCGCCGAGCACCGCTACGAGCTGCTGGAGAGCGCGTCGTTCGCGTTTCTGCGCGCGCTGGAAACACTGAACCCGAAGCAGCGGGCGGTGCTCCTGCTCCGCGACGTCTTCGACTACCCGGTGGAGGAGACCGCCGAGGTCCTCGAGCTGAGCGCGGCCAACGTCAAGGTCCTGCACCACCGCGCGCGCAAGCGGCTGGCGGTGGCGCCCCCATCGTTGTCGAAGACGTCGTCGAAGGAGGCAGTGGCGCGGAACAGACACGCGCTCGAGGCACTGATGGGCGCGCTGCTCTCCCGGGACGCAGAGCAGGTGGAGCGCCTGCTCGCGGCCGAGGTGGTGTTGCTCAACGACGGCGGCGGGCAGTTCCACGCGGCGCGCGTGCCGGTGGTGGGCGCGAAGCGGGTGACGACCTTCCTCCTGCGCACCGCGCAGCTCCGCGGCACGCCGGACGCGGTCTCGCTGCGGACGATGAACGGGCAGCCGGGGCTGGTGCTCTGGTGGCGCTCGCCCGGCCCGCACGAAGCGCCTCTTTCGGTGGTGCGGATCGAGGTCGACGTGGAGGGAAAGGTGCGCGAGGTCCACTCGGTGCTCGCCACGCGAAAGCTCACCGCGGTCCGGCCCCTGGACTTCGTGCACTGAGTCCGACGGAGCGCCCTGGGGGCCGCAACTTTCTCTCCCCCGCGTCGAAGATCGGATCAGGTTCACCCGACTCCGACAGCCGCTCTTCGATCCCCATCCGCGAGAGAACCGACCGTGCGCATCCCCACTTCGTCCCTGAAGGTCCTCACCACGCCGTTGCGCGCTGCGGCGCAGAACGTCGTCAGCGCAGTGCGTCAACCGGCCCCCACCGCCACCACCGGCGTGAAGCCCCGCGAGCTGGACGGGATGCTGCTCGGCGGCGACGGCAAGGCCTACCCCGCGAACACGCCGTACGCGCAGGTCCCGCCCACGAAGCCCTCCAACGGAAAGCAGCCTGAAGGCACGATCCTCTTCGTGAACGGGATGGGCGAGACGCCGGCCAACTCGCTGGCGCAGGCGCGGCGCGTGGCGGACGCCACCGGGATGCAGGTGGTCAACCTCTACAACGCGACCGAGGGCGCGGTGAGGGACCTCCTCCAGGCGGCGGGGGACACCGTGGATCTCGGAAACAACAAGGCGGTGGATTCGCTGGCGGACCAGCTCTACGCGCGGCTGATGGCGGGCGAGTCCGTCCGGCTGATGTCGCACAGCCAGGGCGGCCTCATCACCAGCCGCGCGCTGACCGACGTGCGCAACCGGATGGTGGCCGAGGGCGGGCTCACGCGTCAGGAGGCGGAGGCGAAGCTCTCGAAGGTGGGCGTCGAGACCCTGGGCAGCGCGGCGCCCTCCTGGCCGGACGGGCCGAAGTACGTGCACTACGTGAACCGCTCGGACTTCGTGCCGATGGCGCTCGGGGTGGGGCGGCCGTTCACCCAGCCGGGCAAGGACGCGAACGTGATCACCTTCGGGCGCTTCAACCTCTTCGGTGGCTGGTTCGGCGGCAAGGGGCACGACAGCACGACCTACCTCGCGCAGTACGTTCCCTTCGCCGAGGCATCGAAGGCCCCTTGATGACGCGCGAGGAGGCGTCCCGTCTCGTCGCCGCGCACTTCGCACAGCACGAGGTGAAGGCTCCGGGGCTCGATGACGAGGGCCACGCCACCGCGCTGATCGCCGGCGAGCAGCTCTCGTTCGAGCACCTCGAGGACACCGGCGTCCTGCGCTGCTCGGCGCTGATCTACCGCTGGCGCGAGTGGCCGCGGCCGGGGCTGCTGGAGGCCCTGCGCAAAGAGGCCCGTCGCAGTGAAGAGACCACCCGCGGCGGTGTCCTCGACTACGTCCCCGAGCGGCGCACGCTCTCGTTGACGCGCCAGTTCACCCGGCCGTTGACGCCGCCGCAGCTCGAGCACGCGCTGGCGCCCCTTCGACAGGCCTGCGCCGAGTGGCGCTCCGAGCGCTTCGCCCGCGTGGCCGAGCAGGTGCTGCACCCGCGCTGACGGGACGTCGTATCGTCGCCCGCATGAATCACGTCCGGCTGGCAGGTGCAGGTGCCCTCTTCGCGCTGTGGATGGCCGTCGCCTGCGATCCCCGGGGGCCCGATCCGGAGCCCGGCCCGGACGTCCACGGACCCGACGCCGGCATCGATCAGAGGGACGCGGGGACGGAGCCCGAGGGTCCTTGCGACGGCGTGACCTGCGGCGCGGACGCGTACTGTCACGAAGGTGTCTGCCGTCCGCGCGGAGCGGCCCTCTGCGCGCCCTTCCGCTGCACGACGGACGACGAGTGCGGCGAGGCGCTCGACCTCTGCGTCCATCCCGCGGCCGGACGCCCGTACTGCTCGAAGGCCTGCACCGCCGATGCGCCCTGTCCCGAGGGCTACGCCTGCGATCTGCTCTCGCCCTCACACGCGACAGGTCAGTGCGTTCCCGTCAGCGGATCGTGTGACTCGGCGGGGCGGACCTGCACGCCCTCCGCGAACGACTGCACCGGCGAGTTCGACCGGTGCGTGCAGCCCTCCGCCTACTGCACCCGCACCTGCGTGGACGCATCCGACTGCCCGCCGCTGCTCGCGCACTGCGGCCCGGACGGGAGCGGCCAACGCGTGTGCCAGAAGAAGCTCGACACCAGCGCCTCGGCCTGCGGCGTCGTGGCCACGCCGGACGGACACGGCGCGCCATGCACCGGAGGCAGCGACGCATGCGCGGCCGGACTCACCTGCGTCGCCGCGCCGGCGCTCGGACGATCGATCTGCACCGCCTCCTGCTCACGCGACTCGGACTGCGGCGCAGGAGCGTTCTGCGATCCGCTGCAGCCCGGCGGCGAGAAGGTCTGCGTTCCGTACAACTGCGCCTGCGCCGCGCAGCTCTCTCCGTGGACGGCGCTGCTCGGGGACGCGCTCGGCGAGGCGGGCCGGGACGTGTGCTTCCTCGGGCACCGCTTCGGAGACCTGAACCGGATCTACACCGACGCGCTCGCCCATGACCCGATGCGGCTGACCCTCTTCGACGCGCTCTACTACTCGCCCGTGGCCGTCCCCGCCGTCGAGCGCACGCTGGCGAAGTCGCTCGAGGGCGCGGCGCTGACACCGAACGCGGTGAGCGACGTGCTGCACCTCGCCGGTGGACTCTGGGACGCGAAGCCGCCCACCCCGTCCACCTCGTCCGCGCAAGCGATCTCCTTCGAGGACGCGCTCTTCGCGCTGCACGGCCTCCCGCTCGAGGGCAACGAAGCGCTCTACGCAGACCTCACCGCGAAGTCCGCGCCGCTCTCCCGCGAGCTCAAGACCGAGCTGGCACCAATCCTCGTCGCCATCGCCGAAGCGGCGCGCCTGCGGGACGAGGCCCTGTGGTTCATCCGCCACGACGACGCGCTGATGCGCCGCTACTTCCTCAACCCCATCTCCTTCTTCAGCAACATGCACCCGGTCCGCGAGCCCAACGCGCACGGCGGCAAGCTGAACCTCGCCACCCACGCCACCGACCGTGACTTCCTCGAGCGCCACTTCGACGGACGCAAGATGATGCAGGCCGCGGACGTGCTCGCGCGGGCGGTCGCGCACAGCGGCCTGCGCACGCTGGCGGACCAGGGCGCCCTCTCCTTCAACGTGCAGACGCCGCTCGGCCGGGTGGTCATCTCCGGCACCGGCGACGATCAGCACCTCGCCTCCGACCCTGAACTGTCGGGCGACATCGCGCTCTTCGTGGAGCTGGGCGGGGACGACACCTATGAAGTCGCCGCGGGTGCGACCACCTCCATCCACCACCCGGTGGCGCTGCACCTCGATCTCGGCGGGGACGACACCTACGGCTACGTGGAGGTCCCCGCGCCGGGCGACTCCTTCAACGGCACCACGCACCGCCGGCCGCCGGCCGACGCGCACGGTCGCAACGCCACCGTCCCGCGCAAGTCCCTCTCCGAGCACTCACGCCAGGGCGCAGGCCGTCTCGGCGTGGGGATGCTCTTCGACTTCGGCGGCGGCAACGACACCTACAAGAGCCTGCGCATGTCGCAGGGCTTCGGGATGCTCGGCGTGGGCGTGCTCTTCGACGAAGGCGGCCACGACCTCTACCAGTCCGAGGCGCTCTCCCAGGGCTCGGGCCACTTCGGCGTGGGCGTGCTGATCGAGGGCGGCGGCAACGACACGTACACCAGCTACGGCACCAGCCAGGGCGGGGTGCACCTGCACGCGGTCGGGCTGCTCGTCGACTACGACGGGCAGGACACCTACTGGACCTCGATGGGCAACGCCTACGTGGGGCAGCCGTCGTGGATCACCGGCCACGACTACCTCTACGAGTACGGCATCAACCAGGGCGCGAGCTGGGGCCGGCGCGCGGACTTCCCGCAGGACGGCATCGCCAACGGGCGTCACGCCTCGGGCGGGTTCGGCGGGCTCTTCGACTTCGGCACCGCGAAGGACCGCTACACCTGCGGCGCCTTCTGCCAGGCCAACGGCTACTGGTTCGGCATCGGCATGCTGCACGACGCAGGCGGCGACGACGAGTACGACGGGCGCATCTACACCGGCGGCACCGGCGCGCACTTCGGCATCGGCGTCTTCACCGACAAGGGCGGCAACGACCGGTACTCGGACGCGGCGCACGTGATGCAGCTCAACTACGGCTTCGGCCACGACTTCAGCCTCGCGTGGCACGCGGACCTCGGCGGCGACGACACCTACGCCTCGCGCTTCGAGAGCTTCGGTACCGGCGCGCAGACCTCGCACGGGCTCTTCTTCAACCTCGGCGGCAACGACACGTACGAGATGGCCGGCGAGCGCGGCTTCGGGATGTGCGTCAACCCATCCGACTGGCGCGTGCCTTCACACGGCCGCTACGCGCTGCGCACCGTGGGCGTCTTCGTGGACTCGGGCGGGACCGACACGTACCGGCGCACGCCGTACTTCACCCCCGAGGTGCTCGGGAACGGCGCGCGCTGGCTGCACCCGCACCTGAGCCCCGGCTACGACGTCTCGGACGGCCATCCGATGACCGCGCCCGTCACCTACGCGGAGCCGAACGTGCTCGGCGTGGGCCTCGACCTCGCGCCCTGATCGAAGCGCAGCGGGCTACTCGTTTCCGGGCGGGGCCAGGTACACGGTGCTCGGCGTTCCGTCGGACACCGTCGCCCACGTCCCGCCGCCCCAGACGATCCGATCCATCACCAGGCGGCGCCCCTTCGCGAAGTCCGGCAAGCCCGCGGGGGTCGCAGGCCAGGCGCTGTAGAGCAGGTAGTCCTCGCTGCCCACGGTGACGATCGAACCGCTGCCCGGGCCTCGCCACGTCGCGTTGTTGCCGGCCAGCGGCAGCGACGACTTCACCCACGGCCCGTTCAACGACGTCGCGTGCGCGATGCCCAGCCGGTGCAGGTCGCCGTCCGCGTCGTTGCCGCCGTAGAAGGCGAAGTAGTCGGGCCCGCGCTTCACCAGCCTCGGCGACTCGAGCCGGCCGCCCTCCCAGTTGCCCGCGTTGCTGGAGAAGAGGAGGACCGGCGCGCTGCCGGACGCAAACGAGAGCCCGTTCGCGGAGAGCTCGCGGAGGTAGAGCTGCGCCGCGACGCCCGGCGCATTCCCACCCACGCGGTAGACGAGGTAGCGCGTGCCGCCGTCCTCGAACACCGACGGATCCGTCGCGCCCTGCGGGTGGGTGACCAGGGGCGCCGCCTCGTGCGTGTACGGCCCGAGCACATCGCCCGCCACCGCCGCGCCGATCGCCTGCGTCCCGTCGGTGTGCAGCGCGCTGTAGTACGCGACGAAGGAGCTGCCGAAGGCGTGGAGTTCGGGCGAGCGGTTCTGCGAGCCATCGTGCGCCCACGGCGCCACCGGCGCATGGGCGTCGAGGAGCGTGGCGGAGGTCTGCGTCCACTGCACCAGGTTCCGCGTCTCGTGCACCGTGAAGGCGCCGCCCGAGCAGACCGCGTAGTACTTCAGCGGCGCGCCCGGGACGCTGATCACCGAAGGGTCCGCGCACGCGGTCTCGAAGAGCGGGTTGCGATACGGCCCGAGCGGCCCGGGCGTTCCGGACGGCGTGCCATCGTTCACCAGCACCGAGGTGGGGACGAGCTGCTCGGCCATGAAGGGGCTGCGCCAGAAGAGCTGCATCACGCCGCCGAAGCGGATGTCGC
>CAZCWA010000112.1:0-12618 GCA_964502265.1 uncultured Myxococcaceae bacterium
CCTCGGTGGCGATGCCCACGCCGCCCGCCCCCGCCAGCGCCTGCGCGATGTCCGCCGAGCCGGTCCCGCTGCCGAGCACGTCCGCGAACGCGCCACCGCCCGAGCCCGCCGAGCCCAGCACCTTGAGCAGGCCCTTGCTCTGCACGCTCTTCACGATCTCGTCGCGCGACTTCGGTCCCGCAGCCGGCTTCGGCTCCGACTTCGGCGCGTCGTTCTTCGCGACCTCCTGCTTCTCCTCGGTGCCGGTGTCGCTCTGGGTGACCTCCACCGGCTTCGGGTCCTCGACCCTGGGCGGGATGATCAGCCGCGCGAAGCGATCCGGAAGCTCCTCCAGCGTGAGCTCCGGCTCCACCGGCACCGGGCTGAGGATGATCCACACCGCCAGCACCGTGTGCGCCAGCAGCGACATCCCGAGGATCCCCGCGAACACGCCATCCAGCCGGCTGAACAGCCCGCCCTGGAGGTTCGCCGGAAGCGGCGCCCGCGCCGGCTGTGGCGGCGGCGCGACGAACTGGAAGAGGAGGGTGACTTCGCCGAGCGACACCTTTCCGCGCGCCGCCTCGGTGAGCGGGAACACGAACTGATCGCCTCGGGGCACGGCGAGGTTCTTCGCCCGGAGGCTGGCGAAGTCCACGTCCGCCTCGCCCACGCGCACGCGCCCGTCCATCTGCGCGGTGAACACCAGGCTGTACTGCCCCCCGCGGTGCTCGATCACGCAGAGGTTCGGCGGCAGGTCCGATGCCGGCACCACGATCGTGCTCTTCGCGTCCCGGCCCACGGTGACGTCCTCGCGCCGCCGCAGCAGGCGCTCTTCGACGATCTTCCCTCCCTGGATGACGCCGACGCGGAGGATCTTGGAGTTCGTTGCCGTTGCCATGGTCTCTGCGTCTTCTAGAAGGGCGCCCCGTCCACGCTCTTCTCCACCTTGGGGATGAAGCTCTCGGTGCGGTTGAGCTCCTCGAAGTTCAGGTTCGATCGCTGGAGGATGTAGAAGGCCTGCGGCTTCTGGATCCGCCCCTCCACCGTGAGCGCGTCGAGCCGGATGACCCGCCTCTTCCCTCTGCTCTGCTGCTGCGAGGGGGCCGCGCCGCCGCCCGCGTCCTGCGCGATCGACGTCCGGGACGTACGCGCCTCGTCCGGGTGGGTGACGGATGCGCCGGCGGCGAGGCCGGCGAGCCCGAGCTGCGCGGTGAGGGCGAAGGCGAAGAGGGTCATGGCTACTTGTCGTCCTCCGACAACTTACCCGAAGCGGCGGGCGCAGGTCCCGGTCTGGCAGCGGGCTGCGTTCGTGCCGCAGGCTTCACGGCCTCTTCGTCGTCTTCTTCACCGAGCTTGCTGGCCGGCGCCACGTTCTGACGCCGCCGCGCCTCTTCCTGTTCCTTCTTCTTCTTCGCCTCGTCCTCTTCCGCGGCCCGCTTCAGCTTGTCGCGTTCGAGGCGCTCGAGCCTGCGCTGCTCGCGCTCGATGCCGCGGTTGGCGTCCTTGAGGTACTGCTCCACCCGCTCGTCCTTGCCGCCCTTTGCCCGGTACTGCGCGAAGTACCCGAGCGACTTCTGCAGCCGCGGGATCGTCTCCAGGCCCGGCACCTCCTGATCGAGGTGGAGGATGGCGAGGTTGTAATAGGTGTCCGCCCAGTCCGGCCGGAGCTGCAGCACCTTCTCGTACTGCGCCACCGCCTTCGGCAGCTCGCCGCGTCCGCGGTAGGCGTTGCCCAGGTTGAGCCGCGCAGACGGCAGGTTCGGCGCCGACGCCACCGCCGCCTCGAGCACCTGCACCGCCGCGTCGTAGTCCTGGGCCTCGTTGAGCAGCGCCCCGTAGTTGCTGTTGGCCTCCGCGTAGTCCGGCTGCAGGCGCACGGCCTGCTTGAAGGCCTCCATCGCCTGGACCTTGCTCCCGAGCTGCAGGCTCACCAGTCCGATCGAGTTGAGCACCACCGGGTCGTATGGATGGATGGCCCGCGCGTTCTCGAGGACCATCGCCGCCAGCTCGTAGCGCCCCTGCCGGAAGTAGACCTGGGAGAGGAGCTGCATGGCGCGGACGTTGCGCTCGTCCTCCTTCAGCGCTCGCTTCGCCTCCGCGGCCGCGGCGTCGTACTTGGCCTGCTGCAGCAGCGTGTACGCGAGCGCGATGCGGGGTCCCACCGCAGTCGGCCGTGCACCCGTCGCCCTGCGCGCGAAGGCCTCCGCCTCCGGCACGCGGCCCGCCCGGCACCGCAGACGGGTGAGGTAGTCCCACGCGATCTCCTGATCCGGCTCGACCTTCAGCGCCTCGAGATACGCGTCCTCCGCCGCCTTGGGGTTGCCGCGCCGCTCGTGGATGACGCCGAGGTTCGTCCACCCGTAGGCGAGCTTGCCGTCCCGCTTCAGCGCCGCCTCGAGCTCCTGCTGCGCCACCTCCAGCGCGCCGGTCCTCGAGGCCGCCACCCCGCGATCGAACGCCGCGCGCGCCTGCGCATCCACCCTCGGGTCCGCAGCCACCGGCGGTTCGACCGCACGCGGTGCCTCGCGCTCGTCGTCGCCCCGCCCGAGCTTCGCGGCGCTTCCCGTCACCGCCGGGGCCGGCGTCTCCGCGACGACCTCTACCCGCGCCTCGTCCTCCGGCGCCGGCCGGATCTCCGGCCCGGTTGCGCACGCGGAGGCGAACAGCCCGCTGCCGATGAGGCCCAGCGAGAGCATTCCGGAGCGGAAGGTGCGGATCACTTGTCGTCCCCCCCGGCGAGTCGCTGTGCCGGCGGCGCCTGCCGGGCCTGTCCGAACACGTCGTGCACCAGGCCCTCGGGGTGCGTGGTCTCGCGCGCGAAGGCGGGGAGGGGCTCCTTGAGGACCGGGTACTCCTTGGGCCGGAAGCGGTTGAGCGACTCCAGCGTGCGCTTGGTCCACTCGTTGGAGAGCCGCGCCTTGCGGGCCTCCTGCAGCGTGGCCTCGTAGCTCTGCACCGCGGCCTCCTCCAGCGCCACGGTCTGCTGCGCGAGCATGTCCTGGTAGACGATGACCGCGTCCTCGCCCGCGCGCTTGATCTCCGGCGGCACCGGGGTCTCGAGGATCGTCTGGCCGAAGCGCTCCAACGCGTAGCCGCGGCGGTAGAGCGCCGCCAGCGTCCACTCGAGCTGCTTGTAGGGGAAGACCTCGGCGTACGCCTCGTTGACGCGCACCACCGCCTTCTTCTTCTCGTTGAAGGACCGCTCCAGCGCCGCGCCGCGCCCGCCGATCTTCATCCGGTCGAACTCGGCGAAGACGATCTCCGCGAGCTGGAACCGCGAGTACGCCGCCGCGTTCGCCGCCAACGGGTGGAGCTCCGGCTGCAGCCCGCGCCGGTCGAACTCGTCCGCCGCCGCCGCCCACGCGCGCCGGGCTTCGCCCGCGCTGCCCAACTTCCGGTGCGCGTCCCCCATCCGCTTGCGCGCGTCCACCACCAGCTCCGCCTGCGCCGACTGCCCGCTGAACTTGCGCACGAACGCGTCGAGCGCCTGGAGGTAGCGCCGCCAGTCCTGCTGCTTCTCGTAGATCAGCGCCGCGCGGAGCTGGTTCTTCGGCGCGTCCTCGGCGGTGGGGAAGAGGTCCGCGTAACGCCCGAACGCCGCCGCCGCCTCGTCGTAGCGCTGCTGTCCCTCGAGCAGGCGCGCCGCGTTGAACAGCGCCGCCTCCCGGTTCTTCGATCCCGGGTAGTCCGCCACCAGCCGCTGATAGCTGCGGACCGCCTTCTCGAAGTCGTAGGAGTTCTCGGCGTTCACCGCCACCCGGAACAGCGCCGCGTCCGCCAGGTCCGAGCGCGGGTACTCATTGAAGATGCGCTCGTACAGCCGCAGGGCCGAGTCGAACCGCCGCGTGTTCTCGTACGCCACCGCCGCGTTGTTCAGCGCCTTGTCCGCGAACT
The DNA here is from genome assembly GCA_964502265.1 of uncultured Myxococcaceae bacterium. Classification (GTDB taxonomy): domain Bacteria; phylum Myxococcota; class Myxococcia; order Myxococcales; family Myxococcaceae; genus JAFAFL01. The sequence continues at coordinate 3,874 of CAZCWA010000112.1, forward strand.
CGTGCTTCGGCTCCTCGTCCACCAGCTCGATGTACTTCGCCGCCGCCTCTTCGTATTTGCCCGCCGCCATCAGCTCATCCGCCAGCTTGAAGCGGCCCGCGAGCTTGAACTTCAGCAGGTCCTTGTAGAGCTCGCTCTTCGGGTCGATGACGTCCTTGTTCGCCGCCAGCCTCCCCGCCACCTGCTCCACGCTCGCCCAGTCCTTCGTGACGAGGAAGGACTCGACGATGAGGTTGGTCGCGTACTGCGCCACCTCGTGGTCCGGGTAGCCCTGGACGATCGCCTCGAAACGGCGGCGGGCCTCCTCGAAGTCGTCGTGCGCGAAGTACAGCTCGGCGGCCTTGTAGGCGATGCCCGGCGACCGCTCGTTCTTCGGGAAGCGCTGCAGCCACGCGTCGCTCGACGCCACCAGCGCCGCCTCCAGCGGGTGGAGCGGGGTGGCCCTGGGCGCGGCACCCTCCGGCCGCTCATTGGAGCGCAGAGGCTTCGCCTCCGGAAGCCGTCCCGCCTTCACCTCGCCCTCCAGCGCCTTCTGCCGCGCCAGCACCGATGCGAACGCCGCGTCCTCGAGGTAGCGGTTGTCCGCCGTCGAGTCGCGCACCGCCTCGTAGTGCCCCGCCGCCTCCGCGAACTGCAGCGAGTTGTAGAGCGTCTCCGCCAGGTAGAACTGGATCTCGTACGCGTTCTTCGAGCGCGGGAAGCGCGCCACGTAGGAGCGGTAGGAGCGCGCGGCCAGCTCGAAGGCTCCCTTCGCCTCCTCGAACCTGCCCTCCTTCTTGTAGACGAGCGCCTGCTGGTGGTGGAACACGGCGGTGTTGTAGAGGTTCTTCTCCGCCAGCTCCTGCGCGAGCGCCATCGCCTCCGGATCGCGCTTGTGCTTCTCGTGCCAGGCGGTCCCCTCCGCGAACATCGTCCCCAGAAGCTCCGCCTCGCGCGACGAGTCCTGCAGCTTCCGGTCGCGGTCGTAGGCGTGGACGATCCGCTGCTGCACGAGCGGTGCGTCCTTCCCCAGCGGGTTCTTCTCCAGCACCAGCCGGTAGGCGGCGATGGCGTCGTCGTGCCGCGTCTGGTCGAAGTAGACGTCCGCCATCCGCTTGTAGATCTCGTGCTCGTAGGGCCGCCCGCCCTTCTGCGCGAAGTACGCGCGGGCCTTCTGGAGCGAACCCCACGCATCGTCGGCGAAGGAGATGGCGGTGTACTGCAGCGCCTCGTTGCGCAGGTCCCCGCCGACCTCCTCCTCGCCCTTCTCCTGCGCCTGCTGCTGGTAGAAGTCCGCGAGCAGGACGAACCGGTCCACCGCCTCGTCGAAGCGGTCCATCCGGTAGTAGACCCACCCCAGCTTGTAGAGCGCCTTGTCGTAGAGGGGATGCCCGCGGTCGAGGATCGCCTGCTCGTACGCGTCCGCCGAGAGCTGCAGCGCGTCCTCCCGCTCGTAGTCGTCGAACCAGTGCTCGCCGATGCGCACCCACGCCTCGGTGGCGAAGCGCGAGCGCGGATACGCCGCGATGAGCGACTGGTACGCCGAAAGCCCCTCGTCCACCTGGTTCTGCTTCTCCAGGCAGTAGCCCAGCAGGTACCAGGACGCGTCGTTGAGCGCGTACTGGGGGAACTGGGCGATGAGCCGGCGGTAGAGCGCGATCGACTTCTCGAAGTCCGGCTGCGGCTCCGAGGGCGGGGTGATGTCCGAGGCGGGGTCTATCGCGCGCAGCCGCTGCTCGTACTCGCGCATGGCCAGCATGTGATCGTCGCTGGTGCGCTCGTAGTAGAGCTCCGCCAGCCGGAACATCACGTCCGGCGTGTAGCGCGGGTCGTCCGGGTAGCGCAGGAGGAACTCCTCGAACTGCGCGATCGCATCCAGGCGATCCTTCCGCTCGAGCACCTCCAGGTCGCGGATCGCCTGCTCGTAGGAGCCCGCCAGCAGCGCGCGCTTCTCCTCGTACTTCTTCTCGATGAGGAGCTGCACCTCGCGCCGGAACTCGCGCGACTCCGCCTCGTAGTGCTCGATGGCGCGGGAGAGCTCCTCGTAGAGCGCCTGCTCCTCCTCGGTGTCGCCGTGGCCCTCGAAGTAGCGGGCCTTCTTCGCCTCGTCCTTCTTCGACGCGGGCTTCGTCTCGCCCTGCGCGTGCGCGGTCGGATGGAGCGCCGGGCCGGCACCGAGGCCCAGGGAGATCGAGATCGCGAGCGCGGTCTGACGCAGGAGGCGGCGCATTTCTCAGTCGACCCCGGAGAGGACCTCGCGGAACTCCTCGTCCAGCGCGCGGAGCTCGCGGTCCTTCTGCTGCGACAGACGCTGGATCTCGTGCGTCTTGTCCTGCTTGCGCGTGAACGCCACGTCCACCACGCCCACGTCCGCCTTCAACACCAGGTCGTAGAACTGCTGCCGCACGCGCTGGAACGAGGCGAACGCGATCGTCCCCACGAGCTGCCGCGTGTCTCCGGAGACGCGCGCCACCTCCTGCGAGTACGACTCCAGCAGCCGCTGCTCGGTCAGCACCTTCTCCCGGATCGCGTCCCCGCGCTTCGACACCTGGGCGTGGATCTGCGCCTTCGCCTTCTGTGCGCGCGCGCGCAACGGCCGCATCTGCTCACGCAGCGCCGCCGTCCGCGTCAGCACCGCCGCTCCCTGCGCCGGGACCCTCTGCTCCGCCCGCGCGAGGATCGCCCGCTCACGCGCCAGCAGCGCGTCGTACTGTCCGCGGATCGCGCCTTCGCCGCTCACCGCCGCGTCCACCAGCCCGCGCTGATCCTTGAGCCCCTTGCGGACCTCCTCCAGCTCCCGCTCCAGCGCCGCGAGCTGCGTCAGCTCGGTCTGGAGCTGGGCAATGAACGCCTTCTCCTCCGCCGGGCTGTTCTTCCGCTTCTCCCGCGTGCCCGCCACCCAGCGCTCGATGCCGGTGGTCACCGCGTAGAGGCTCTGCACCTCGTAGCCGAGCCGGAACGCCTCCTTGTCCGCGGCGTCCACCCGCTCCTGCAGCCGCCGCTTCCGCGCGGCCACCTCGGCCGGCGTCCGCGGCAGATCCGCGAACCGCTTCTCCAGCCCCGCCTTCTCCTCCCGGAGGCCCTCCAGCTCGGCCAGATCCCCGGGCGCGAGCAGGCCGCGCAGCAGCGCGGACTCGATCCGCACCAGCGACTCCTCGGCGTGGGTGAGCTGCGACTGCACCGCGTCCGCGCGGGTGTAGCCCTCCTGCAACTCGGGGAAGGTCTCCAGCGCGCGCTCGTCCAGCGCCGCCAGGATGCGGGCGGCGAGGTCCTGCCCTTCGATCACCCCGCGGCGTCCGGCCTCGAGGTCGTCCACGATCCGCACCGCGTCCGCGACCTCCTTCTGCGTGGTCGCCCACTTCAGGGCCACCGCCGGCAGAAGCTGCGCCACGTCGAGGTTCCGCTCGTTCCGCGCCAGCAGGTCGTCGAAGTAGGCCACCGGGTCCTGGTGGAGCTCGAGCAGCGCGTCCACCTCGTCGCGCACCGGCGCGTACGCGTTGATCACCTCGCCGTACGCCTCCATCGCCTCGTCGTAGCGCTTGAGCTTCAGCAGCAGGTGGCCCTGGAGGATCTTCGCCTCGGGCGCGATGGTGCTCTCCGGCGCCAGCAGCAGCAGGATGTCGGTCGCGTTCTTCGCCTTCTCGAACTCGCCGCGGCGCACCTGGGTCCAGGCGATCTCGTAGAGCGCGTCCACGAAGTGCGGGCTGTCCCGGTCCACCTCCTGGTAGCGGTCCATCGCCTCGTCGTAGCGCCCCAGCTCGTAGAGCACCCGCCCCAGGGAGAGGTTCGCCAGCTCCTTCACCTGCGCCTCGCGCTCGTCCGCTCCGGCCTGCGCGACCACCGAGAGGAAATGCGGGACCGCCTCCTCGTACCGCCGCTCCTGCACCAGCGCCACGCCGAGGAAGTACGCGCTCTGCGTGCGGAGCGGCCCGGGCTGTCCGGCCATGGGCTCGAACACGCCGCGCGCGCGGGCGAGGCGCTCGTGCAGGGGCAGGTCCGTGCGCTTGAACAGCCACTTCCCGTAGACGTAGGCGAGGTCCGGCGGCAGCTCGCCACCGGAGAGCCCGCGCGCCTGCTGGATGTAGTCGTCGATGCCGGCGAACTCGTTGAGCCGTCCGGCGATCTCCAGGTAGCGGGTGAGCGCGTCCCGGTAGTGCTCGGTGCGCAGCGAGAGCAGCTCCCGCAGGTAGAGCCGGGCGCTGATCAGGTTGCCCTGCTGGAACAAGGCCTCGGACAGGTACGCCAGCGCGTCCGCGTAGCGCGGGCTGCCCTTGAACTGCGGATCCGCCACCAGGTCGTAGAAGAGCACCGACGCCGAGCGCCAGTCCGACAGGAGGAACTGCGCGTGCGCGTCGCTGAAGCGGCGGGCGGTGAGCTCCTCGATGCCGGGCTCGGGGCGCTCGGTGTACTGCGTCTCCACCAACCGGAGCGTGTCCTCGGCGATCCGGAGCTGGGCTGCCACCTCCTCCGCCTGGGCCTGCAACTGCGATGGGGTCTGCGCACCCGCCGGCGAGGGGGTGCCGAGCACCACGAGCAGCGCGGTGACGACGAAGGCCACTCCCGTCCGCATGGGATCGCGCCTGCCGTTGCGGCTGGGGATGACGCCGGCGTCCAAGCCCCTCTCCATTCTACGGCGTGCTCGTTTGAGCCTGCGCCGGCCCGCGCTCGCCCGAGTCCTTCGACACCTCGATGTCGTAGCGCACCGCGGGGCGGTCCTTGAGGTCGGTGGTGAAGCCGCCCTTCTCGTAGCCCACCACCTTCACCGTGGTCGCCTTCCCGGCCTCCGCGGTGAACGTGTAGGAGGACTGGACCTTGAACTTGTATCCCTCGAGGTAGCTGAACACGCCGTAGCCGTTGCCGCGGTAGACCAGCCGCACCGCGATCTGGTGCGGACCCGGGACGATGCGGCCGCTGAAGATCTCCAGCTCCTCGCGTTTGGACAGGTCTCCGTCCACGTCCACCTTGGTGAAGATCGGCGCGCCATCCAGCGCGTAGGCCACCGACTCCAGCACGAACGAGGAGCCCATCTCGTTGCGGTGGAAGAGGGTGGCGCGCGCGCCCTGCGAGAGGTCACCGCCGAGCACCGTCTCCTGGAGCAGGAGGAGCCGCGACTTCGACCGGACGATCTTCTCCTTCAGATCCGCGACCTGCTCCTCCAGCGTCTTCACGCGGGTAACGAAGGCCTCGTCCGCGGTCTGGGGCGGCGGGTTCTGGGCGGGTGCTTCCGGGGGCGCCGGTGGGAGCGAGCCGGGAGGCGTTCCGGGGCCCTCCTGGGCGAGGGAAGACGGGCCCGCGAGGACGAGCGTCAGCAGGAGCAGGGCGGAGAACGAATTGCGCACGGACCGTTCCAATCTTGAACCAGGAGGCAGCGTACCCGGCCCGGCGCCTGCCTCCAACTACCCGCCCTTCTTGAGCTCCGTGAGGACGAGCTTGGCGACCGCCTTGAGGGTGTCGAACACGCCCACGCCGGTGGGCGCCACCGCCTGGAACTCCGGCACGCTGCGGTAGTTCAGCGCGCGCGAGAGCTCCTCCACCGGCACCGCGTTGGGGAGGTCCCGCTTGTTGTACTGCATGACGAACGGGATCTTGTCGAGGTTGTAGCCCTGCTCCGCGAGGTTGGTGCGCAGGTTGTCCAGCGACTCGATGTTCGCCTCCATGCGCTCCATCTGCGAGTCCGCCACGAAGACCACCCCGTCCACGCCCTTGAGGATCAGCTTCCGCGACGCGTCGTAGAAGACCTGGCCCGGCACCGTATAGAGGTGGAAGCGCGTCTTGAAGCCGCGGATCTCACCCAGCGACAGCGGCAGGAAGTCGAAGAACAGCGTGCGGTCCGTCTCGGTGGAGAGGGAGATCAGCTTGCCCTTCGTCTCGGGGTTGGTCTTGTTGTAGATGTATTGGAGATTCGTCGTCTTTCCACATAGACCGGGGCCGTAGTAGACGATCTTGCAGTTGATCTCGCGGCTTGAATAATTGATGAAGGACATGGCTCCCCGGTCACTCGCTGAAAAGGTTGTCGATGTCTTCGTCGGAGATCTCGGCGAACGGTGAGCCCAGTCCGGGCGCCGCCGTCTTCTTCACCAGGGCATCGAAAATGCGTGTCAATTCGTCGGACGCCTTCTTGATCCGGAGCCGCACCAGACCGAGGCTGGTGCGGTTGTCGAAGATGACCACCAGCACCACGCGGGTGCCCACCACGGTCATGTAGAGCGAGTCCCGCGCGCCCTCGTGGAACTGATTGGGAAACTCGTTCTCGCCGATCAGCTTTGCCAGACCGCCCATCGCCGCCACGTTGCCCGCCGTCAGGGACGCGAGCGAGGTGGTGTCGATGTGCTGTGTCTGGCCTGCGGCCGAGATGAGCTGCCCGTTCTTGTCGACGAGGAACACGACCTTCGCGTTGGCGTCCCGGGTGAGCCGGTCGCAGACCGCGTTGATCTTGTTGTACTCCTCTTCGTACATCACCAATTGCGTGCCCATCGGCGTCCGGGTCCCCTCTCGTGTGTTTTTACAAGTGATATCGGAGGGTTAGGTCTGTGTAGGAGAGAGAACATGTCTAGCAGACGGCCGGGGGGCCAGCAATCCCCCCGCCTCCGGCTTCCCCCGGGTGAAGGTCACAGCTCCCTCCGGCCGGCCAGCGCCCGCGCCAGCGTCGCCTGATCCGCGTACTCGAGGTCCCCGCCCATGGGGACGCCCTGGGCGATCCGCGAGACCCGGAGGCCCATCGGCTTGAGCAGGCGGGTGAGGTACAGCGCCGTCGCCTCGCCCTCCACGTCCGGGTTGGTGGCGACGATGATCTCCTCCACCGTCCCGCTCTCCAGCCGCGTGAGCAGCTCCTTGATCCGGAGCTGATCCGGCCCCACGCCCTCGAGCGGCGAGAGCACGCCGTGCAGCACGTGGTAGCGGCCCTTGAACTCGCGGGTGCGCTCCACCGCCATCAGGTCCGGCAGGCCCTCCACCACGCAGATGACGCGGTCGTCCCGGCGCTCGTCGCGGCAGAGCCCGCACAGCGGCTCGTCGGTGAGCGAGAAGCAGCGCTCGCACAGGCGCACCTTGTCCACCACCTCTCCGATCGCGGCGGCCAGCTCACGGGCATAGCTCTGCGGCGCTCGAAGGATGTGGAAGGCGAGGCGCTGCGCGGTCTTCTCCCCGATCCCGGGGAGCTTCGCGAGCTGCGCGACGAGCCGGTTGAGCGGGTCGGGCGTCAAGGGAGGGGCGCGGTGGGGAGAGGGATCAGGTGATGCCGGGGATCTTGATGCCGCCGGAGATCTTCCCCAGCTCGGCCTGCATGTAGGTGCGGCTCTGCGCCAGCGCGGCGTTGACGGCGGCGGTGACGAGGTCCTCGAGCATCTGCGGATCGGCCGGGTCGATCGCCTTGGGATCGATCTTGATCGTCTTCAGCTCCTGGATGCCGTTGGCGACCGCGGTGACCAGCCCGTCGCCGGACTTGCCCTCCATGGTCTCGTCGGCGAGCTGCTTCTTCCGCTCCTCGATCTTCTCCGTCAGCTTGTTCGCCTGACGGATGAAGTAGTTCAGGTCGACACCGGGCATTGCTGTTCCTCGTGGTGGATGCGCCGCGAAGCTAGCTGGCCGCAGGAAGGTTGTCAGGCACTCTCTGGCGCCTCGTCAGGAAGGGTCTTCCGGAAGGTCGGGTTCGGGCGGGTCGCCAGCGTCCAGGCCGTCCCCCGGGCCGGCCGCGTTCAGGACCGGCCGCTCGCGCTCCACGATCTGGATGTGCTCGATCTCCCCTCCGAGCAGCCGCATCGCCCGCTCCAGCGCCGGGTGACGGCGCACCCGCGACTCGACCGACCGCTCGTGCGCCTCGCGCTCCTTCGCCTCCTCCTCGGCGAGGCTCGGCGGCGCGTTGGCCGCCCCGTGCTGATCGATGGTCAGCCGGGTGGGCGTGCCGAAGGAGCGGGTAAGGATCTCCTCGATCAGGCCCCGCCCGGCGCCTCCGCTCACCGTGGTGCGGTGGAAGTCCGCCTCCGCCGTGAAGGCCACCACCACCTCGCCCGGCCCGCCGCGCAGGAGCCGCCCGAACGCCAGCGACTTGCCGTGCCGCGGCGACTCGGTGCGCACGATGTCCACCACTGATCGCCACTGGTCTCGCGAGAGCTGGCCCCCACGGGCGGTCACCGGTGCGGGCGCCGGAGCAGGCATTGGAGCAGGCGCCGGCGGAGGTGCCGCGGTGGGCGCAGGCGGCGTGGACGCTCCCGAGGCGGGGCGAGCCGTGACCACCGCGGGGCCCTGGCTGCCGCCATTGAGCGTGGCCAGCACGCGCGCGGCGATGCTGGAAGGCGGCGGGCCCGAAGCGGGGACCGGTGCTGTCGGTGTCGGTGCCGGTGCCGGGCTCGAGGCAGCGGGCCCTGCCGGGGTGACGTCGACGCGGCTCCACTCACCCTCGGCGGCGGGAGCGGAAGATGCGTCCTCCTCGGGCAGGCACTCGCCGGTGGCGCACCCGCCCGGCGAGGAATCGATCACGAAAGGACGGGGCGGCTCGCTGCGGGCGCTGCTAGTGGCGGTCGGCGCGAAAGGGGGCGGAAGGGGAGCGACCTCCAGACGCTCCCTGGGCGACACCGGTCCCGGCGCCGGGGCTGGATCCGGCACCTGCGGCCGCGAGCCGTTCGACCCGCGCGATGAGGTCCGGAACGGAGGCGCCGGGCGCGAGCTGCACGGCCTTGAGCAGGACCATCTCCAGGTAGAGCCGCGGCTGCTGCTTCGCGATCTCGAAGATGGCGGCGTAGACGACGTCGAACAGCCGGGTGAGCTGCG
>CAZCWA010000113.1:0-12606 GCA_964502265.1 uncultured Myxococcaceae bacterium
CGCATGTAGTAGTCCTGCAGCTTGCACTCACCCGCCTGGTCGCAGATGGCGCAGTCCACCGGGTGGTTGAGGAGCAGGAACTCCATGATCGCCCGCTGCTGCTCGTGCACGCGCGGGGTGTTGGTCTTGACCACCTGGCCTTCGGCGATCGCCGTCTGGCAGGCGGGCACCAGCTTCGGCGGACCGGGCGAGACCTCCACCAGGCACATCCGGCAGTTGGCCGCCACCGACAGGCGCGGGTGCCAGCAGTAGTAGGGGATCTCCGAGCCCGCCTGCGCGGCGGCCTCGATCATGTTGGTCCCCGGCTTCACCGCGACTTCCTGCCCGTCCACGGTGAGGGTGATCATCCCCGGGTTCTTCGGCGCGGGCTTGCCCGGCGGACCCGGCGGGGGCGGCTGGGGCGGGGGGAGGCCCGGCTTCGTCTCCTGCTGGGTGCCGCCGGTGGGCGCACCCGGCGCGGGCTTGCCACCTTCACCGGTGGGCTTGTTCGTCTCGCTCACTGCTCCACCTCGCCGCCGATCATGTTGATGGTGTCGAACGTGGGGATGAGGTCCGCCAGCATCTTCCCTTCGATCATCCGCGGGACCGCCGAGAGGATGGGGTACCCCGGCGCGCGCACGTGGACCTTGTAGGGCCGCCCGCCGCCGTCCGACACGATGTACCAGCCGAGCTCGCCGTTGGCGCTCTCGGTGCAGTCGTAGACCTCGCCGGCGGGGACCTGGACGCCCTCCATCACCAGCTTGAAGTGGGAGATCACGCCCTCGATCGTCCCGTAGACCTCCGGCTTGGGCGGCAGGGCCACCCGCCAGTCGTCCACCATCACCGGGCCGTCCGGCATCTTCTCCAGGCACTGGCGGATGATCCGGTCCGACTGCTTCAGCTCCTCGATGCGCACGAGGTACCGGTCGTAGTTGTCGCCGTTCTGGCCGATGGGCACGTCGAAGTCGAGCTGGTCGTAGACCCAGTAGGGCTTCGCCTTGCGCACGTCGTAGTCCACCCCGTTGGCGCGCAGGCAGGGGCCGGTGAAGCCGAAGTCCAGTGCGTCCTGGGTGGAGATGAGGCCGGTGCCGTACATCCGGTCCACGAAGATGCGGTTCTTCGTCAGAAGGCCGTCCACCTCGTCCGCCAGCTCCCGGATCTTGTCCAGGCTGCGCAGGCACTTCTCCTTCCAGCCCTCGGGCAGGTCGCGGTTCATCCCGCCGATCCGGCCGAAGGACGTGGTCAGCCGCGCGCCGGTGAGCTCGGAGACGCGGTCCATCACCAGCTCGCGCGCCTCGATGCCGAAGAGGAAGGGCGCGAAGCCGCCCAGCTCGAGCCCCACCGCGCCCACGCAGGTGAGGTGGTCCTGCATCCGGTGAAGCTCCGCGCCGATGACGCGGATCCACTTCGCCCGCTCGGGGATCTCCACCCCCATCAGCTTCTCCACCGCGGTGAGGAAGCCGAAGTTGTTCTGGATCGCCGAGACGTAGTTCAGCCGGTCCGTGTAGGGCAGGCACTGCGTCCAGGTGACGTTCTCGCAGCTCTTCTGGAAGCCGCGGTGGAGGAAGCCGATCTCCGGATCCGCGGTGACGATCGTCTCGCCCTCGAGCTCCACCCGCATCCGCACGGTGCCGTGCATCGCCGGGTGCGACGGGCCGAGGTTCACCACCATCCGCTTCGTCTGCAGGTGCGCCTCGAGCGCGTCCTCTTCGGGCGCCTCGGGCGGGTTCGGATCGTAGTCGTCGTGTGCGTCGTGACCGTGGGTGGCCATGGTGTCCTCGGAGGAGACGGTGAGGCGGCTAGACGCCGCTGGTGCCGGGGCCCCGGTAGAGATCCTGGATCGGCCGCTCGGGGAGCAGCGGCTGGCGGGCGCGCAGCGGGTAGTCCTTCCGCAGCGGGTGGCCCTTGAACTCGTCGTAGAGCAGCACCCGGCGCAGGTCCGGGTGGTTCTCGAAGCGGATGCCGTAGAAGTCCCAGACGAAGCGCTCCCACCAGTTGGCGCCCTGGTACACCGGGGTGATCGAGGGCACCTGCGGGTTCTCTCCGCCTGCGCGGACCTTGATCCGGACCTCTTCGTTCCGCTTCAGCGAGCGGATGAAATAGACGATCTCGAAGCGGGGATCGCTCTCCCGCAGGTGGAGGCGGTCCACCGCATCGATGGAGAGGAAGAGCTTGAAGTCCAGCTCCGGATCGTTCTTCAGGAACGCTGCCACGGCGGGCAGGTGCTCCGGGTGGATCACGGCCCACTCGCCGCCGGTGCGATCCTCGTACCGCTCCGCCATGGCCTCCGGGAACCGGGCGGCCACTTTGTCGAACGCGAACTTGCTCACGGGAACCCTGGGGATGGAGTCGCGCGCCTTATAGGGACGGGGTGGGGGCCAGTCAACGCATAACCCGAAGGAGCATGGGGACTTGCAAGCGCGCTCAGCCCGCGTACGCGCCGATGGGGGCGCGGCCTTCGTGCGCCAGCGGGTTGCCCAGCGGATCGGTGAGGCCGGGGGGCGTGGCCGAGGCGTCGCCCGCGCCCACCGCGGGGCTGGCGGGGGAGAGCGCGAGCCGGTGCTGGCCCTGGGGCATGAACTCGGGGGCGCCGAAGAGGACGCCGGGGCCTTTGGGCGCAAGCTCCTGCGAGGCGGCGGGGAAGAGGCAGTGCGCGGCGGAGACCTCGCCGGGGAACCTCCCGAAGGAGGCGATGGGCGGGGTGGCCGGCGACTTCGGCGCCACGATCGAGTTGACGAGGCGCAGCGACGGCATGCGCGTCTGGGTGCCGGTGATGACGATCTCCTCGCCCAGGGGCGACTGATCCGGGCCCTGGCCCTGGGCGCGGTTCCCGGCCAGCGAGCAGTGCACCGCGGTGACCTTTGCGCCCTCCTTGATCCGCAGCGCGCCGCCCTGGGTGGCGGTGTTGCCGTGAAGGACGCAGGCCCACAGCTCCACCTCGCACAGCTCGTCCGCGAGCAGCCCGCCGCCCTGCAGCCCGCTGCACTTCTGGATGCGGGTGCGGACCAGCCGCGCCCTGTGGCCGGCGAGCCGGGCGCCGCCGCCGCCGTAGGAGGCCGCCTGGCCCTCCTCGAGCACGCAGTCCTCCACCTCCAGCCACTCGCCCCAGCGGAAGGCGATGCAGCCGCCCTCGGGCGAGGCCCCGCGCCGCAGCGTGAGGCCCTGCAAGGTCACCTTCGCCGTCTCGCCGTCGATGAGCACGCAGGCGCCCAGGCCCTCCGCGTCCAGCACCGACCGGCCCGGGCCTTCACCCCGGAGCGTGAGGGACTTGCCGATGACGAGCGCGCCCGGGTGCACGCCCTTCGGAACCTGGATGACGTCGCCGTCCTTCGCCTGATCGATCGCGCGCTGAAGCTCCATGGGGCGCGGGACCGTAGCAGGAAGCGCAGCAAGGCAAAGCGGGCGCTACTCCCGCGTCGGCTCCGAGGCGGGCGTGGGCGCGTTCTTGCGGCCGGTGCGGTCGGACTCGGCCAGGGGTTCGCCGCGGACGGGCGTGCGCGCCTCCTCCTCGTTCACCGCCTCCCGCCGCTTGTGAATCGCCGCCTCGTCGCGCGTGCCCTTGCCCGCGTGGTCCTTCGTCGTCTTGTCGCGATCGGTCGCCATAGCGGCTTCACGTTGCGCACCTCCGCCACCGCGCGCAGCCGGCCGCCGCATTGCCCGCTTGCCCCCCGGCCGCGTGCGGAAGATCGTGCGCGGCCATGGCCACCGACGATACGACCTTCTGCCTCCAGGAACGCTACGCGCCCCACAACGCCTGCTTCGGCTGCGGCCCCTCCAACGAGAAGGGCCTGCGCATCCGCAGCATGGCCGCCGCCGGCGCCGAGGAGGTGACCGCGGAGTGGACGCCCAGGCCGCACCACGAGGCGTTCCCGGGCGTGCTCAACGGCGGGATCATCGGCTCGCTGCTGGACTGCCACCTGAACTGGACGGCCGCGCTCCACCTGATGCGCAAGGCGGACGCGGAGACGCCGCCGTGCACGGTGACCAGCGAGTACGCGGTGAAGCTCCTGCGGCCCACGCCCACGGACGGACCGGTGCGGCTCACCGCGCGGGTGGTGGAGTCGACCGATGACCGCGCGACGGTGGAGGGGACGCTGTACGCCCACACCGGCAAGCCGACCGCGACCTGCCGGGGCGTGTTCGTGGCGGTGAAGCCGGGACACCCGGCCTACCACCGCTGGTGAAGGGCCTGTTGGTTACCGCGAGGCGCCGGGGCCGAGCAGGTCCCGGTGACCCGAGCCCGCGGGCAGCTCCGCCGCGGGGGCGCGGTCCACGAACTTGTGCTCCTGGCCGGCGATCTTGTTCTGCAGGAGGATGAGGCCGTCGAGCACCTGCTCCGGCCGCGGCGGGCAGCCGGGGATGTAGACGTCCACCGGGAGGATCCGGTCGATGCCCTGCATCACCGCGTAGTTGTCGTAGAAGCCGCCCGAGGACGCGCACACGCCGAACGCGACCACCCACTTGGGCTCGGTCATCTGCTCGTAGACGCGCTTGAGGATGGGCGCCTGCTTCAGGTTGATGGTGCCGATCACCATCAGGAGATCCGCCTGCCGCGGTGAGAAGCGGGGGAATTCGGCGCCGAACCGGGCGATGTCGTAGCGGGCGCCGGCCACGGACATGTACTCCATGCCGCAGCACGCGGTGGCGTACGGGTAGGTGAAGAGCGAGTACTTCCGCGCCCACCCGAGGCCCTTGGAGACCATGTTCTGGAAGAAGCCGGTGGCCTCCTCGCGCCGGGTGGCGATGACGGGGGCAAGCTGGGTGTCAGATGCGGCCATGAATCAGGTCTCCCAGTCCAGGGCGCCCTTCTTCCACACGTACACGAGCCCCTCGAGGAGCGTGATGGCGAAGAGGCCCATGACGATGAAGCCCCACCACCCGAGCTCCATGAACTTCACGGCCCACGGGTAGAAGAACACCATCTCGACGTCGAACACGATGAACAGTAGCGCCACCACGTAGAACTTCACGGCGAAGCGGCCGCGTGCGTGACCGCTCGACTCGCTGCCTGCCTCGAACGTCTCCTCCTTGGCCGGGGTGGGCCGCCTGGGACCGAGGTAGCTGGCGAGGAAGCTGATCACCACCACCAGCACCCCGCCCAGCAGGAGCAGGAGCAGGATGGGCAGATAGGGGCGCAGCGGATCGAACGCGGCAGGATCAGTGGGCATTGCGGCGGCGGACCATAGGGATCGACCCCCATGCTGTCAAAGGGAAACCCCTGCACGCGCGCGCAGGGCTTCGAGGGTCTGCGCATCGAGTTGGGGCGCCCCCATCACCGGTGCTTCGGACGCGTTCTTGTCCCCGTGGAAGTCGCTTCCGCCGGTGGGCACAAGGTCGTTCTCGCGCGCGATCTTGAGGTACTTCACCCGCTTCCCCCCGTCGTGATCCGGGTGGAAGACCTCGAGCCCGCCCATGCCCCACTCGCGCAATTTGCGGATGTGGTAGCGGTCCATGCCGTCCACCGCCGGGTGCGCCAGCGCTGCCACGCCGCCCGCTTCCACGATGAGCGCGATCGCCTCGCGCGCCGGGAGCCGCTCCTGCTCGGCGAACGCCGGGCCCCCGTCGCCGATGAGGTGGGTGAACGCGTCCTGCATCGATCGGGCGGCGCCCACTTCCATCAGCGCCCGCGCGAGGTGCGGACGGCAGAAGTTCTCCTCGCCGGCCGCGCCCGTGCTCCCCGCGATCCGCTCCACCTGCGCCATCGTCACCGCGTGGCCGAGCCGGTTGAGCTTCTCCACCATGCGCTCCATCCGCCGCCGCCGCTCGCCGCGCTGGTGCTGCGTGTACGCGAGCAGGGAAGGGTGATCGCGCCGGACGAACAACCCCAGCACGTGGATGTCCCGGCCTTCGATCTCGGTGGAGACCTCGATGCCGCAGATGAGCTCCATCCCCACTTCGGCCGCCTTCGCTTCTGCGCGGGCGAGCCCCTCCACCGTGTCGTGGTCGGTGACCGCGAGCTGCCTCACGCCCGCCTGGTGGGCGAGCGACACGAGGGCCTCGGGCTCGAAGACACCGTCCGATGCGGTTGTGTGGGCGTGCAGGTCGATCATCCAACCTCTATAGTCGGAGTACCCACGTGCAGCACCCACTCCAAATCTCCCGTCGGATCGAATACGGGCTTCGCGCGATGATCTACCTGGCCTCCCTGCCGCTGGAGTCGATCACGCCGTTCCGCGAGATCGCCCGCCGCATGGATGTCCCGCAGGACTTCCTCGCCAAGATCCTCAAGACGCTGGCGCAGAAGGACCTGGTGCGCAGCACGCGCGGCGCTCGGGGCGGCTACTCGCTCGCACGGCACGGGTCAGGGATCTCCATGCTCGACGTGATCGAGGCGGTGGAGGGCCCGGTGAAGGTCAACGTCTGCCAGGACCAGGAAGACCACGACGCCTGCGGGCTCTCGCGGTCCTGCACCATGTACGGCGTGTGGAAGCTGGGACAGGAGCGGATGCTCGAGGTCTACCGGGCCGCCACCCTGGACAAGCTGGCCATGAGCGAGCTGCGCCACACCCGCCCGGGACCCACCGCGCTGCGGGCCGCCTCCTCCAATCCGCGGTAGCCCCCTTTCGAAAAACAAGAAGGCCCGCCACCCCGGAGGGTGGCAGGCCCTTGTTCAGCCCACCTTCGCGGCTTCCTGAGAGCCGCTACTCGTTCACGAGGATCCGGATCTCGCCGTCGCTGGCCGACTTCTGCCCGGCCGAGTCGAAGACGGTGAGCACGATGCGGTACTCGCCCACCCGCTGCGGGGCGAAGTTGATGTTCACGTCCGCGTAGTCCGCGCTCTTCATCCCCTGGATGTCCGGACCCATCGGCGTCTCGAGGTCGGTCAGGGTGGCCGCGGGGCCCGGACCGTTCGGCTGCCGGGCGATGTACCAGCGGTACTCGGCCACCGGGCCGTTGCCGGGCGGGTCGTAGCTCCTGGAGCCGATGAGCGTCATCCGCTTCGGGTTCAGTGACGCGAGGCTCACGCTGAAGGCGGTGGTCTCGCCCCCCGGCCCCTCGACGAGGGCCACCGGAAGCTGGTCGAGCGGCAGTTCCGACAGCAGGGTCACGCGGTAGCCGGCCGCGTAGGCGAGGTCGTTGCTCCGGATCTCGAGGGTCCCGGCCTGCAGCCCCCCGGAGACCGGGCGGGTGAGCTGGACCTCGGCGGTCACGCACTCGCCGCCGCGCAGGATGGTGTTCGCCGCCGGCGCCGAGTTGAGGCGGAAGCCGGTGGTGCCGTTGAACGCGCCCTGGACGATCTGCACCGACTGCAGCACCAGGTCACCGGCGCCGGCCTCGTTGCAAATGTCGAGCGGCTTCACCGCCACCCGGTCCGGGACGTCCGAGAAGTCGAGGTCGCTGCGGGGCGCGGTGGTGAGCGCGGGCTGCACGCCGCCCGAGATGCGGATCCGGGCCGAGCCGGCATCTCCCGGCGTGCCGCCCGGACGCATGGCGGTGATTTCGATGTGGTCGATCACGTAGGTGCTGGCGTCCGTGTAGTGGACCTGCAGCGGCGCCGACTGGCCGGCCTGCAGGGTCATCCCCTGCGGGTTCTGCTCTCCGAAGGAGAAGCGGCCCGAGAACGGCTCGGCGAAGCGGATGGTGTCGATCACCACCTCGGAATCACCGCCGTTGATCACCTGGAAGACGGCCATCTTGTCGTTGCCGGTGGTGGGGACCTTGTTCCCGCCGCAGACGTCCGCGTCGTCGGTGAAGTCACAGAACGAAGGCGTGGCGTAGACCGCCGGCTCCGAGCCGCGTCCGGCCAGGAGGATCTTCATCGTCCCGGGCGCCTCGCCCTGGTCGAAGACCTGGGTGGAGTTGGTCTGGATGGTGAAGATGGCGTAGCGCTGACCGTCGCCCGAGCCGTCGTTGTCGGGGAGGAAGCGCACCGCCGCGTCCAGCTCCTGGGTGCCGTCGGCGATGGTCAGCAGCGTGGGGTTGCCCGCCGAGGGCGGAACCGTCGGCTGCTCGAGGCTGTACGCGATGCTCGCGCCGCCGCCGAAGGTGCTGGGCTCGATGGTGAGCGCGTTCACCTTCAGCGCGGGGCAGCCCACGTTGCGGATCTTCATCTTCAGGGACGCGTTCTCGCCGAAGTAGGTGTCCGGGAAGACCACCTGGCAGAGCAGGCCTTCGACACACTCCTGGAACTCGTTGCTGCCCACCGCGGTCTCGAACGAGAACTTCATCGTGGGCTGCGCGGGCAGGTTGGTGCCGGTGCCCACCAAGGTCACGCGGACGAGCTCCGTGTCCTCCACGCCGTCGTCGATCTCCAGCGTGGCCAGCGCGTCACCCTGCGCGACGGGGGTGAACTCCACCGTCACGTCCACCGAACCGAAGGACCCGATCGAGTCCGGCGGATCGATCAGCTTGAAGCGCTCCGCGCCGGCGCCGGTGATGTTGAAGGTGATGGGCGCGCCCGCGTTGGCGAGGTTGTCCAGCTTGAAGGTCTGCTGCACCGGGAAGACGTCCGCCACCGGCTGGCCGTTCTCGTCCAGGGTGGGGCAGGTCTCGAAGGAGAGCGCGACCGGGTTGGCGACGAGGTCCGGATCCACCTGACTGGTGCCGCCGCCGCCGGGGCACTCGCAGGCGGAGAAGGCGAGCACGAGCGCGGCCACCGAGAGCGGCAGCGTGGGCCGGAAGAAGGGGTTGGGGGCGTGTTGCTTCTGCACGTGTGGCTCCTGTGAGTCCGCAGCGTCAATCGACCTCGGCCGGGTCTTCGCGCGCGAGCGCCGAACCTATCCCATCGAGCGGCCGGGAGGTATATGCGCCGACGCATGACAAAGAAAACGGGCGGCCGGAAGGACCTTCGGGATGCATGCGGGCGGGCTTGCTGCGCGAGCGCGGGAGGGCGGAGGTGAGCACCGCGAGCGGCGTCCCCATGGAGGCTTTGTCCCAGGAGCGCTTCATGTGCCGCGTCACGCACGGACCCTCGGGCACCGTGCTCCAGACCGAGGCACCGAAGGACAACGGCGGCACCGGCGGCTCGTTCTCGCCCACGGATCTGGTGGGCGCAGCGCTGGCCACCTGCATGCTGACCACGATGCAGCTCGTCGCCGCGCGGGAAGGCATCGCCTGGGGTGAGGCCTCGGCGCGGGTGGAGAAGCGGATGAGCCCGCCGCCGCGCCGCATCGCCGAGCTGGTGGTGGAGGTGACGATGCCGCGCGGTCTGGTGGACGGGGACCTTCGCGCGAAGATGGAGGAGGTCGCGCGGACGTGCCCGGTGGCGCGGTCCCTGAGCCCGGACGTGAAGGCCGAGCCGACGTTCCGCTACCTCGACTGAAACAGCCCCCGACGCTCGAAAGGCACCTCGCGCGGGCCGATGGGCGTGCGCGCGTCGATGATCCCCGACACGCGGTACTCGAGGGACTTCGCGCGCAGGAGCTCCCAAGACGCGCTTCCCAAAGCGGAGTAGCTGAACTCCACCGGGATGGTCACCGGCCGCGTCTCGCGAGCGCCCACGGAGAAGCGCTCGGTGAAGGTGCCTTCTCCGAGGTCCTGCCAGGGCGTCTCCTCCGGGGCGCCCGCCTCGCGCACGCCGATCCGGTAGCGCACGCCCTCGGTGTGGAGCGCGAAGGGGTTGGGGTTCATCACCTCGAGGTCGAGCTCCACCGTGCCCCGGCTCAGGCCGAGCTTTGCGAGGTGCACGTCGCGCAGGGAGATCTCCGGCTTCGAGTACGCGGTGGCGCAGCCGGCGGCGAAGGCGAGCAGCGCGAGGCAGAGGGTGCGTCGGGTGGTCATGGCGGCCGCGTTGTCGACCCTGACGCGCTGCCGCGCAAGTTCGGCGCATGCCTGGCCGGCCGATCTCCGTGCTTGCTTCGCCACGACGAGTTCGCGAGCTTCCGGCCGTGACCCCGCACCTGCAGACGCCCGCACCCCACCCGGCCGACCCGGCGATGCCGGAACAGAAGATGGTGTTCGAGCAGACCATCGAAGGACTGTTCCTGCGCGGCCTCGGCGACAGGCTCACGCCCGCGTGCCGCAGCCGCCTGCGCCAGGCGGGGCTGGACCTCGACGGCAAGCTGTTGCCCGCCTACGAGTTCGAGAAGTGGATGGCGTTCCTGCGCATCGCGGCGGAGGAGCTCTTTCCGGACCACACCACCGAGGTGGCGATGTTCCGGCTCGGCGAGCGCACGGTGGACGGGTTCCAGGACACGTTCATGGGCCGCGCGGTGCTGGCGATGGCGCGGGTGATTGGCCCTGTGCGCACGCTGCAGCGGTGCGACCGCAACTTCCGGTCCGGGAACAACTACACGACCTCGCGCCTGAAGGCGCTCTCCGCCAACTGCTACGAGCTGTGGGTCAACGAGGTCGGCCCGTACCCCACCTTCACCGGGGGCATCGTCTGCGCGGCGCTGCGGGTGGCGGGCGCGAAGGAGCCTCGCGCGGAGGTCCTCGCGCACGACGGACACGCGTGCACCTTCCGCATCACCTGGAGCTGACCACGTCGAAGTCCGGCACCTCTGGGACGGCGGACTCGAGCGCGCGCACCAGATCCGGATCCATCAGCTCCCGGTACACGCGCTCCACCAGCAGCCCGATGATCATCCACATGGGCAGGATGTAGACCGAGGTCATGCCCACGATGCTCAGCGCGTCGTCGTAGAACCAGATCTTGTAGCCGGTGATCCCGTAGAGCACCCAGCCGGTCACCGCCTCGAAGACGAGGATGCCCACGCCGTAGACCGCCGCGCGCAGGACCGCCGGGCGCCGCCAGAGCCTGCGGTAGACGGGCTCGATCACCCCGAAGGTCGCGCCCGCGTACACCAGCATCATCCACAAGGAGGCCTGACCGTAGAGCGCCACCGGATCCGCGTCCCAGATGGCGCCCAGGCCCAGCCTCGGGTCCACGTGCCAGCCGAACTGGAAGAGCGCCTTCACCCCCGGCACCAGCCGGCCCAGCTTCACCACGTTGTAGAAGATGACCTCTCCGGCGAGCCCCACCAGCCCGTAGAGGGCCAGCCGGAAGAGGAAGAACCGCAGCTTCGTGGAGGGAGAGCGCGCGCGGTCGCCGGAGCGGATGTGGTGGGCCATGGACCGCGAGGCTACCAGCCTGCCCAACGGACATGCAGCAGCCGCTCGCAGCGCCCCCGTCCGCTACTTGCGGACCGCGACCTTCGCTTCGACCGGGCGGCGGCGGCGGACCACCGCCATCCCCGCCAGCAAAAGCCCCGCCGCACCCACGGGCGCAAAGCCGGTGGCGCTCGAGCCGCAGCCCGCGGCCACCTGGTCCGGAGAGATCTCCTCCCCGTACTCGTAGGCCGCGCCGGCGCCGCCCTCACCGAGGAAGGAGCCGCCCGGCACACCGCCACCGCCGGTCCCGGCCTCGGCCACCGCCGTCTCCTCATCCGCGGGAGGCTCGGGCATCACCGACTCGAAGGTCGTGCCCATCACCACGTCGTCGATGTAGAGGACGCCCTGCTCGGCGATGTCCTTGCTCCGGTACAGGCCCATCTTCAGGTAGTTCTTCTGGCCGGGGAGCTGGGTCGCGCCGTGGGTCCGGGGCAGGGCCAGATCACCGTTGTGGTACAGCTCCACGAAGCCCACCGTCGGGTCCGCGCTCCACTTCACCCGCAGGACGAAGTCGTGCCAGGTGCCGCGGGCGAGCGGCGCCGTCCACTGATCGGTCGCGTCGTGGCCACCGGCGCGCAGGCGCAGCTCCTCGCCCGCCACGTACATCTCCAGCGGCGGCGTCCCCGCGAGCTGCTCCTGGTGCCACTGGGTGAAGAGCTGCCACTTCGGGTGAGAGGGGTAGTCCTCGGGGAAGAGCACGCTCCACCGGTAGAAGTACTCGGACCCCTCGGGCTCCATGGTCATCTTGACGACCTCGGACCGGGGGTTGCCCGAGTTGATGGGGTCGTCCTCCCGGTTGACGGTGAACTTCAGCGCGTTGCCCGTCCGGCCCGCCGGGGCGGGGACGACGGCGGCGCGGTCCGGGCTCACCGCCTGGAGCTTGGACCACTCGGCGAGATCACCCGCTTCGAAGTCGCTGCGCCACACCTCCTCCGCGAGCGCGGCAGGGGCGGCGAGGGCAACGGCGAGGGCGAGGGCGCGGCAGATGGGAGCAAGCAAGGGTCTTCCTTCCGACAGGGGTGCGTGGTGTCGGAAGTGAGACAACGCTCACAAATGGATACTTCCCGCCTCCCCTGGTGCAGGGCAGGCGGGCAGGCGGATCAAGAGGTCAGCGCTTCGGGAGCGGCGAGGACCTCTACCCTCAGGCGTCGCCGATCTTCCGGTCCCCGGCGTTGAGCACCGTCTCGCCGTCCGCTCCGGGGACGAGCTTCAACTGGCCCATGGTCTGGGAATAGAACTTCGCGTCCACCTCGCGCTCCAGGTAGGTGTAGCCGGCCAGCCCCGCCTCGTACATGCGCAGGAGCTTCCGCGACTCGTCGAGGGTGAGGCGGCCGGCGCGCAGGGCCTGCTCGGTGCTCTTGCGCATCCGGGCCACCAGGTCGTCCCGGTTGTAGGAGACGTAGTTGAGGACCTCGGTGACCGTGTCGCCCTCGACCACGTGATCGATGAGGTAGCCGCCGTTGGGCGCCATCGACACGCCCACCGCGTGGGTGTCGCCGAAGAGGTTGTGCAGGTCGCCGAGGATCTCCTGGTACGCGCCCACCAGGAAGATGCCGAGGAAGTAGTCGTCGTTGT
>CAZCWA010000114.1:0-7528 GCA_964502265.1 uncultured Myxococcaceae bacterium
TGAAGACAGGCGTGATCACCTACAAGATCGCGGCGCATGCAGCGGACCTGGCCAAGGGACATCCGGGCGCGCAGGGACGCGACAACGCGCTCTCCCAGGCCCGCTTCGAGTTCCGGTGGCAGGACCAGTTCAACCTCGGGCTCGATCCGGAGCGCGCGAAGGAGTTCCACGACCAGACCCTGCCGGCCGAGGGCGCCAAGCTCGCGCACTTCTGCTCCATGTGCGGTCCGCAGTTCTGCTCGATGCGGATCACCCAGGACGTCCGCGAGGCCGCGGAGGGCATGGCGGAGAAGAGCGAGGAGTTCCGGAAGACCGGCGGGGAGCTGTACCGCTAGCCGCGCCCGCCGGCAGGCTCAGCCCCGAAGCTCGGAGAGGGGGCCCTGCGCGATCCGCGTGGGGCCTTCGTTGCCGAACGCGTTCATCGATGGGTCGCCCAGCGCGTGTCCGAGCGTGTTGAACAGGTTCGACATCTGGCGGTTGCTCCCCTTCCCGTAGCCGGGGAACACCACCGTGCGTCCGTCGGTGCGCAGGCCGAGCGCGTTGCCGCCGAGCAGCAAGGTGGGCCACTCGCGGGCCTCGGAGTGGTGCTGCTCGCCGTTGTCGCTCATCAGGACGATCGCGGTGTGGTCGAGCATGGACCCGGAGGCGCCGACTTCGGGCGTGGCGGCGAGGGCGCGTGCGAGCCGGCCGGTCAGCGCCACGTGCCTGCGCGTTACCTCTGCGATCGCCGTCCAGTTCGCGGGCGTGCCGATGCCGTGCTGCAGGTCGTGGCGCGACAGCCCGGAGATGCCCGAGTCGTAGCGGACGTCGAAGCCGCTGGTGCCGGCGGCGAGGACCACCACGTTCGTCAGTCCGCCGAGCAGCGCCGCGGTGGCGATCTCGAACTGGGCCTCCAGCCACTTCATCGAGTCCGGTGGACCGTTGGAGGAAGCGAGCAGCGGGTTGTCCCTCGGCGCAGGCGGCAGAAGGGGACGGACCTGGGCTGCCATCTGCCCAAGCTGCGTCTCGCGCGAGCGGAGCGCGTCGAGCGAGGCGAGGTACCGCTCCAGTTTCATGCGTTCGGCGCTGGAGCCGCGGAAGGTCTGCAGCGCCGCCCTCACGTCGTCCCGCGCGAAGTCGAAGAGCTGGGTGCGCTCGCCGGTCATGTTGCCGCCGCCGACCAGGGTGCCGAAGAAGGTGTCGTACGCGAGCGCGGGGTTGACGAGGATCCCTGCCGGCCGCTTGGGCCCGAAGGCGCAGGACTCGTAGACGATGGGCGTGCGCGCGGACGAGGTGCCGAGCCGGATCGCATCGAACGGCGCGCTGCGCTTGAGCCTCGGGGAGACCACCGCGTCGAAGGTCGGGGCGGCGCCATCCACCGCGCAGGAGAGGGCGCCGGTGCCGCTGCTGTGCCCGCCGCCGGAGATGGTGGAGGACAGGCCGAGGACGACCGCCGCGCGCTCCACGAGGGAGGCTTCACCCGCGCCGCCTCCGCCCGCCAGGGGCCCGAGGCACAGCGCGCTGGCCAGGTCGTCCTCGGGCCGCGTGAGCACCGTGGAGGGATAGGCGTTGTAGAAGATGTGCCGGCCATTCACCCCCGGCCCCAGCGCGGTGCGGGTGCCGTTGGAGAGGAAGGCCTCGGGGTAGATCCCGTTGCACTCCATCACGATGACGAGGCGGGCGGGCTTCTGGCCCATCTGCGTCTGCGCGAACACGTCCCGGTAGAACGGCGCGAGCAGGCCCGCGGAGACGGCACCCTTGAGCAGCGCGCGGCGGCCGACGCCGAGCGGCCGGGTCCAGTGCGTGGTCATCTATTCGCCCCCCGCCGGCGCCCGGCGCGTGGTCCAGGTGTCAGACGTCATCAGGCTCTGCAGCAATGCGGTGAACGATCCATTGCTCGCGTCGTACGCCTGCTCCATCTGCGCGAGCGTGCACGCATCGGTGCGGTTCTCGTCGCGCCCCATGAAGTAGCGGAACACGTGCCGGACGAAGCAGCGCTTCACGTGCGGCGACTGGGCGAGCCGCTCGCTCAGCTCCACCGCGTCGCGCACCGGGCCATCCAGCGCCGGATCCGGCATGCCGGTGAGGACCACCGCGCCGGAGGGATCCATGACGCCGCCGTCCGGCGCCTTGTCGCGGGCGCGCAGGTAGCCGGCGTGGTTGTAGATCTCGAAGGTGAAGCCCAGCGGGTTCATCAGCGCGTGGCAGCCCTGGCAGGACGGGCTCGCGGTCGCCTCCTCGAGCCGGACCCGTGCGTTCTTGTCCGGCGCCTGCGGCCCCACCTGCGCCATCACCTGCACCTCGCTGAGCGGGGGGACGTAGCCGCACAGCAGGTTCTCGCGCACCCACTTGCCTCGGTGGACCGCCGAGGGGTCGTCCTCGAAGTTGCCGCCGTGCGCCGCCAGCCACGCGGGATGGGTGAGGACGCCGGCGCGCTCGTTCGCGGGGAGGGTCCGCCAGCGCTCGGCGTTGGTGGCGGCGATCTCGTCGTCGGTTCCGTAGGGCTGGCCGGTGTAGCGGGTCGCGTTGCCGTTGAAGCCGGCGTTGCGTGTCGCCGCGAGGAAGAAGGTGCGCTGGGTGAGCAGCGTCTCCAGCACCAACTGGTCGCCTGCCACCGCCCGCGCCACGAAGTCGTCCATCTGCTCCACCAGCGTGGACTCGTGGCCGTAGTAGCCGGAGAGGAGGTTGCTCCAGGCCGAGGCCTGCGCCCGGTAGATGCTCGGGTTGCCGTCGTCGAAGCGGCTGGTGGCCTCGGGCCGCTCCTTGAACACCGAGTCCAGGTGCGCGTAGCCGAGCCAGTGGCGGAAGAAGTTCGCCACCCCGTCGCCGAGCCAGTACTCGCCGCGCCGGCTCCGCCGCTCGTCGCCGAAGTCCTGCACGAGGTCGAAGCGCTCAGGGTCCTCGCCGCCGACGTGCTTCGCCACCAACTGCGCCACCGTGTCCGCCGAGCGGATGCTGCCGTCCCGTGCGGCCTCGGCCACGTCCCCGTAGTGGCCCGCCGAAGAGGCGGAGTAGTACGGCCAGCGCCAGGTCGGCACCGCGCCGGGACCCCGATCGCCGAGCGCATAGGTGAGCTGTTGCGCGAGCTCCCAATCGCTCAAGGGGACGCGCCCGTTCGCCGGCGCCGCCGTGGCCTCGCCCACCGCCTCCTGGCGGAAGAGCGCGCCGCTGGTGAGCGAGGACGCGGTGACGATGCGGGTCAGGCTTCTCGTGCGCGGTCCCTCCGTGCCGTCCGGGACTTCCTGCGCCAGCACCGCCTGCGCGAAGTCCGAGAGCCGGGTGCGCTCGCCTTCGGTGGGAGGCCGGTAGAGCACGCCGCGCTCGAGCAGCTTGCCGACGTAGTTCTCGATGCAGGTCCGGTTCGGGCTCGCGCTCTGCCACATGCAGCGCAGCGAGGTGTCCTCCTGAAGGAGCTGCAGCCGGTTGGAGCCGGTGTAGGGCCCCGCCCAGGTCTCGCCGTAGCTCTCGACGATGGGGAGGAGGATCTCCACCATCGCGTCGTCCACCGTGTCGTCGCCCGCGTAGCTGCCGTAGGGGAGGGCGCTGCTCGGATCGAGCGGGTTGTCGAAGAAGCTGAAGCCCGTCCAGCTCCGCGTGACCGGACCTCCCACGTTGCGCGCCCACTGCCACCTGTTGATCCGGCGCAGGCGCGAGGGCGCATCGCTCTCCTCGCCCCTGCACTCGAAGAGCTCCGCCTGGGGGATGAGGTTCGGGGACTTCAGCGTGTGCGTGCCGCCGTCGGTGCCGCCATCGCCCCCGTCAGGCGTCTCGCAGGCGGGCGTTCCTTCGGCGATCCACCCGGAGAGCAGGGCGACCTCCTCGGCGGTGGCGCGCGTGTGCGGCGGGGGCGGCATGGGCGCGTGCGGGTCCTCCATCCGCAGCAGCGAGCGCTCCGCCACCGTCTTCGAAGGATCGCGGGGCGACGCGGCGAGGAGGTCGGCGACCGAGGTGATTGAGAAGGGCGCTCCGTCCCTTGGCGTGGGACCGTGACACGCACCGCAGCGCGCCTCGACCAGCGTCAGGACATCGCAGCCCGAGCCGCCGCCGCTGCCCGTTCCGCCACCGCCGCCTCCATCGCCAGTGCCGGACGGAAGGCTCGCCACGCCCGTACAGCCGGAGAGCGGGATCGCCACCGTGAAGGAGATGGACGCGGCCAGAAGCAGCCACCTCCGAGATGCGCGCGCGTGTGCGGACATGCAGCGAGACCCTCCTGCTCGCGACTGTAGCCGGAGCGGGAGGGCCTCTGTTGGACGGCCGTTTTCAGCGCAATGCTGCAGTGATGCGGGCGGGGTTTCAGTGCCCCGCGCCCACGCCCACACCGAGCGTGGGGAGGACCGTCCACTGCTGCCAGTTCGGGCGGGCCCAGCTCGTCTCGCTGAACGCCGCCAGCGATGCGCCTACCCGGAGGTGTCCCCAGCGCCACGCCACGCCCGCGGTGACGCCGCGCGGGAGCAGCAGCCGCGTCTGCAGCGCGCCGGTGGCATAGAGGCCATGCCCGCCCGGACCGCCGAGCAGCGGATGCTCGTACGTGAGCGACTGCGACGAGAGGGACGCGCCGGCGTAGAGCCCCTTCACCGGCAGACGGAACGACACCTTCACCTGCTCCACGAAGCGAAGCCCCACCGCCTGCACGTTGTGCGGCGCCATCGGCACGTCGTAGTGCAGCCAGGTCCCGAGGTCCTCGGAGACGAGGTCCACGCGATCGAACCCTCCGCGCCACGTGCGTTCGGCCCCGGTGGCGGTGGCGGTCGTGGGCTCCGTCTGTCCGAGCGAGAGCGAGAGCGCGAAGGCGCCGGCGACGAGGGACTGGGTCAGCGGCACGGCGCTTCCTCCGGGTTGTCGGTGATGAGGGCGTCGACGGGCCAGTCGCAGTAGGCGCCGAGGCGGCCCGGCGAGGCCACGGTCCAGAGCTGCACGTTGAAGCCCTCGTCGCGCAGCCGCTGGATCGTCTGGCGGTTCGAGACCTGCCACGCGATGGCGATGCCGTCCGCGTTCGCGTCGAGGATGCGCGCGCCGAGGTCCTGCACGCCGGCGACGACGGAGAGCTCGTTGCCCACCGCCACGGTGATGTCGCTGCGCTCGTCGATCGCCTTGGAGAACCGCGGCCAGATCAGCGTGGTCTCGATGCCGGGCAGCGCGGCCTCGAAGGCGCGAAGCAGCTCGGGGTGGGTGGCGGAGGCGTACATCCGGTTGGGCAGCGCCGCCGCCCGCCAGCGTCCGAGGATCTCGCGCGCGAAGGTCTCGGCATCGGCGGTGAACCCGGGCTCGTACTTCACGTCGAGCTGCACCACCATTTCCGGCGCGGCCCGAAGCGCGGTGAGGAGCTCATCGAAGGTCGCGTGCGTGTCCCAGGCCAGCTCCACGTCCGGGTGCTTTCCGTCCGGGTGGGGCTTGCCGCCGCACTCGAAGCCTGCGTGCAGCTCGGCGAGGGTGAGGTCCTGGAAGAGGATCCGCTCGCCCTCCGGAATCTCTTCGCCGCCGATGCGCCGGCACAGCTTCGACTCGATCCAGGGGTCGTGCCAGATGACCGGTACGCCATCGCGCGTCAGCACGAGGTCGATCTCGATCGCCTCCCAGCCGCGCTCGATGCTGCCCGCGATCGCGCGGCGGGAGTTCTCGGGGAAAAGGTCTGCGCCCATGCGGTGCGCGACGATCAGCGGCGTCTCACCGGCGGAGACGAGCCCGCAGCCGGTCGCCAGCAGCAGCGCTGCCGCGCAGGCGAGAGGAAGAGAGGAGCGCATGCGGCGCTTCTACAGCAGCTATCCGCCGATGCCCATCATGGTGAGGAGCTGGCCGTCCCGGTCCGGATCGCCGAACTGGTGGCCGTCCTCCTTCAGCCAGAGCGCCTGACGGATCTCCTGCTCGAGGATCGCATCGTCCACGCCCGCGCGCATCCGCTCGCCGAGCGGCACCTCGCCGCGTCCGCCGAGGCATGCCCGGAGCGCACCCTTGGCGCTGATCCGCACCCGGTTGCAGCCTGCGCAGAAGTTCCCCGAGAGCGGGCTGACGAGGCCCACCGAACCGCTCTCGCAGGTGTAGTAGCGCGCGGGCCCCGCGTCCTTCAGCGGCGCGGAGAGATCCGGGGTCAGCGCGAGGCCGCCCTGCGTCAACCGATCGAGCACGTCCTGGTGGGTGATCCGTCCGTCGATCGCCGCCTGTCCGAACGGCATCAGCTCGATGAAGCGCGGCGTGTACCCAAGCCCGTGCGCGTACCGGACGAGCTGCGGCAGCTCGTCCTCGTTCACGCCCTTCATCACCACCACGTTGAGCTTGAGCGCGCTGAAGCCTGCCTTCGCGCCCGCCTCGATGCCCGCCAGCACCGCGGCGAAGTCTCCCTTCGCCGAGACCTTGCGGAAGCGCTCCTCGCGCAGCGTGTCCAGCGACACGTTGAGCTGCGAGATGCCCGCCTCCACCAGCGCCCCGGCCGAATCCGACAGGCGCGAGGCGTTGGTGGTGAGCGCCACCTTCTCGATGCCCGGGATCTTCGACACGCGCCGCGCGATCTCCAGCAGGTCCGGCCGCATCAGGGGCTCGCCGCCGGTCAGGCGGACCCGCCGGGTCCCGAGGCGCGCGAAGATCCGGACGATGCGCTCGAGCTCCTCCGGCGAGAGCATCTCCTTCGTGCCGCCCCAGTGCGCCGGCGAGCAGTACGAGCAGCGGAAGTTGCAACGGTCGGTGACGGACAGGCGCAGGTAGGTGATCGCCCGCCCCTGCCGGTCCTTGAGCTGTCCAGAGACGGGGGCGGGTTCGTTCACGTCAGGCCTCGCTCACCTTTCGAAGCCGCGGGTCGGTGTCGTCGTCCAGGTCCTCGCTGTCGCCCGTGTCCGACGTTCCCGCGCCCGCGGCGTTCCCAGCGCCCAGCGCCATCTGCGCCGCCTTCTGGGACAGCATGTCCTGCTTCAGCTTCACCAGCCCCGTCTCGCCGATGGAGAGGAATGCGCGGACCACCTCCGGATCGAACTGGGTGCCGGCGCAGCGGTGGATCTCGTTGATCGCGTTCCCGAAGGTGGTGCCCATCCGGTAGGGCCTGTCCGAGGTCATCGCGTCGAGCGTGTCCGCCACCGCGAAGATCCGCGCGCCGATGTGGATCTCCTCGCCGCCGAGGTTCCGGGGATAGCCGCCGCCGTCGAAGCGCTCCTGGTGCGAGAGGACGATCTGCGCGGGCGTGTCCAGGAAGGGGATGGCCTGGATCATCTGGAACCCGATCTCCGGATGCCGGCGCATCTCCTTCCATTCGTCCGGCGTGAGCTTGCCGGGCTTGAGCAGCACCGCGTCCGGCACGCCGATCTTCCCGATGTCGTGGAGCAGGGCGCCGCGGCCGATCTCCTCCAGCTCCTGGCCGTTGATGCCCATCCGCTCGGCGATGGCGACCGTGTACTGCACCACCCGCTGCGAGTGATCCGAGGTCTCGTGCTCCCGCGCGTCCAGCGCCGCCACCAGCGCGAGCAGCGTGTTCTGGTAGGTGTTGGCGATGTCGCGCAGCGCGCTGCGCAGCTCGGTGGTGCGGTCGCGGACCTTGCGCTCCAGCTTCTTCTGGTACCGCTTCCGC
>CAZCWA010000114.1:7538-12583 GCA_964502265.1 uncultured Myxococcaceae bacterium
GCTCGATCCGGCGCTTGGCCAGCGCGCGCTCGATGGCGCGGATGAGGTCCGTCAGCTTGGGTGGCTTGAGCAGGTAGTCCACCGCGCCGCGCCGCAGACAGTCCACCGCGGCCTCGGTGTCACCGTAGCCGGTGAGCATGATCACCGAGGTGTCCGGGTGCCGGGCGCGGAAGTTCTCCAGCAGCCACAGCCCGTCCTTGCCCGGCATCTTCATGTCGCTGATGACGAGCGGCGTCTCCTCGGCGGCGGCGAGATCCAGCGCCAGCTCCGCGCCATCCGCGACCACGCAGTTGTAGCCCTCTTCCCGCAGGAGGACCGAGATGACGTCGCGCACGGACTCGTCGTCGTCGACGATCAGGATGCGGGGGGGGACCTGGGGGAGGGCTTCCACGGCGGGGGATTGTAGGCCGTTTTCAGGCGATGGCCACAAGTAGGGGAGACTCCCACCCTGCCTGCACGCTCACCGCACCGGGGGAACGGGAGGCGCGGCGAGCGCGGCGCGATCGAAACGGAAGGGTGACAGGTCCATGGAGGGCGGGCGGCCCAGCACACGCTCGGCGATCAGGCGGGCGGTGATGGGCGCGAGGAGGATCCCGTTGCGGAAGTGGCCGGTGGCCAGGAGCAGGCCGGGCAAAGGGCCCTCGCCGATGAGCGGGAGGTGGTCCTCGGTGAACGGGCGCAGGCCCGCCCAGGTCCGGCTGACGGTGACGCTGGAGAGCCCCGGGCACAGCTCGAGCGCCATCCCCAGGATCGACGCCAGGCCGCCAGCGGTGACGTCCTTCTCGAAGCCGACCTGCTCCATGGTGCTCCCCGCGATCACCCGCCCGTCCAGACGGGGCACGAGGTAGCCGCGCGGCGAGAAGAGCACCCGCGAGAACGGCGGCAGCCGCGCCTGCAGCTCCACCATCTGCCCGCGCACAGGCCGCACCACCCGCGGATCGATCCCCGCGCCGTTGACCAGGCCCGACCACGAGCCGGCAGCGATGATCACCGTGTCCGCCTGCAGGGTCTCGCCGTCCAGATCGACGCCCGCCACCTTCTCTCCGGAGAGGTGCAGCCCGCGCACGTAGCCGGTGCGGAAGCGCGCCCCCGCCCGCGCCGCGGACATGGAGAGCGCACGGACCAGCAGCGCGTTGTCCACCTGGTGATCGTCCGGCAGGTGCAGCGCGCCCAGCAGCCGGGGGGACAGGAAAGGCTCGAGCGCCCGCGCCTCGTCGCCGGTGAGGAGCTCCGCGCGCAGTCCCTGGGCGGTCTGCCAGGCCGCGGTGGCCTCGAGGCGGTGCAGCGCGGCCTCGTCGAAGGCGGTGGTGAGCAGGCCGGAAGGCCGGTAGCCGACGTCGATGCCGGAGAGCGCGCGCAGCTCCTCGGCGAAGGCGGGGTAGAGCGCCCGGCTGCGGAGCCCGAGCTCGAGCAGGGGCCCGGGGCCCGCGGCCTCCTTCTGCGGCGCGAGGATCCCGCCGGCGGCGCTGGAGGCCTCGGCGCCGGGGATGGAGCGCTCGAGGACGGTGACCGCGATCCCCTCCTGCGCGAGCCGCAGCGCGATCGCACAGCCCATGATCCCGCCGCCCACCACCAGCACGTCCTGCCCGCCGCGCGCGGCCGCCGAGGTCGTCATGCGAGGGCTTGTCCCAGAGCGCCGGACCCGGCGTCAACGCGCAAGACGTGCGGGGCCGGAGCAAAGCCCTTGAAGAGTGGGGGAGCGGAGGCTATTGCGCCCACATCTTTCAGGAGGCGGAAAGCGTGGCGGACATGTTCGACGTGGTGATCATCGGCTCGGGCCCGGCCGGTTACGTGGCGGCCATCCGCGCGGGTCAGCTTGGGCTGAAGACGGCGATCGTGGAGAAGGACAAGCGGCTGGGCGGCACCTGCCTGCACCGCGGCTGCATCCCCACCAAGTCGCTGCTCTACACCGCGGAGCTGTACTCGCACATCACCCACGCGGCGCAGTTCGGGATCGACCTGGCCAACCCGTCGGTGAACTGGGCGCAGGCGCTCAAGCACAAGGACAAGGTCGTCACCAAGGGCGCCAACGGCATCGACTTCCTGATGAAGAAGAACAAGGTGACCGTGGTGAAGGGCCACGGCCGCATCGCCGGCAAGGGCAAGGTGGAGGTCCAGGGCGAGGACGGGAAGAAGCAGACGCTGGAGACGAAGAACATCGTCATCGCCACCGGCTCGGTGCCCAAGTCGCTGCCGAACGTGACCGTGGATCACAAGCGGATCATGAACTCGGACTCGATCCTCGAGATCCAGAGCGTGCCGAAGAGCCTGATCGTGCTCGGCGGCGGCGCGGTGGGCGTGGAGTTCGCGTCCGTGTTCAACCACGTCGGCTCGGAGAAGGTGACGGTGGTGGAGTACATGCCGAACCTGCTCCCCATCGAGGACATCGACATGTCGAAGGAGCTGGAGAAGTTCTTCAAGCGCCGCAAGATCGACGTGCTCACCGGTGCCAAGCTGGAGAAGGTGGAGGTCACCGCCACCGGCGTGAAGGCCACCATCACCCAGGGCAGCGAGACGAAGGTGCTCGAGGCGGAGATCCTGCTCACCGCGGTGGGCCGGTCGCCTGTGACCGAGGACATCGGGCTCGACAAGACGAACATCAAGACCGACCGCGGCTTCATCAAGACCGACGAGATGATGCGGACCACCGAGCCGAACGTGTACGCGATCGGTGACGTGGTCCCCACGCCGATGCTCGCGCACGTGGGCTCGTCCGAGGGCGTGCTGGCGGTGGAGCACATCGCCGGCAAGAAGGTGGAGCCCATCAACTACGACCGCGTCCCCTCGGCGACGTACTGCTACCCCGAGGTGGCGTCGGTGGGCCTGACGGAGAAGAAGGCGAAGGAGCGCGGCTACGACGTCAAGGTGGGCATCGCGCCGTTCGCCGCTGTGACCAAGGCGGCGATCTCGGACGAGAGCTTCGGGATGGTGAAGATCGTCTCCGACAAGAAGTACGACGAGGTGCTCGGCGTCCACCTGGTGGGCCCGCACGCCACGGAGCTTCTGGCCGAGGCCTGCGTCGCCATGCGGCTGGAGACCACCACCGAGGAGATCGCCCGGACCATGCACGCCCACCCCACGCTCTCGGAGATCATGCACGAGGGCGCCGAGGCGACGCTGGGCCACCCGCGGCACTTCTAGACTTATCGGAGGCATCAGCCCCGCGAGGTGAAGGACGCCGGCGCCGCTCCCGAGGGGACGCGCCGGCGTTCGAGTTCGCGGCGGTTTGATGTAACTCGTGCTGGAAACTCGTTCACAGTCGAACTAGCGAGAAGACTCATGGCCGCTCACGCACCTGCCGAAGCCCAAGAATCCCACGGCGCCCGCCCTCTGCTCTGGGCACGCATCGCCTCCATCCTGTCCGTGCTGCCCCTGGGCGTGTGGACGGTGGTCCACCTGTGGAACAACCTCTACGCCTTCAGCGGCAAGGAGGCCTGGGAACGCGCGGTCACGTACCACTCGAATCCCATCGCCCACGTGGCGACGCTGATCATCGTCTTCGCGCCGCTGATCATCCACACCGTGTGGGGCATCAAGCGGCTCGGGTCGTTCAAGCCCAACAACGGCGCGTACGGCACCTTCGCCAACCTGAAGTACCTGCTGCAGCGGCTGGCGGCGGTGGGCGTGTTCTTCTTCCTCGGCGCGCACATCTGGCTCGCCATGCTGCGCCCGCGCCTGCTCGAGGGCCGCGCCGAGCCGTTCGAGGCCATCGCCCGCGAGATGCACCACCACACGCCCACCCTGATCGTCTACCTGCTGGGGACGCTGGGCGTGGCGTGGCACCTGGGCAACGGGCTGTCGTCCTTCGCCTGGCAGTGGGGCCTCGTCGGCAGCAAGAGCGGCCTCAAGCGCTTCGACTGGCTCAGCTACGTCCTCTTCGCCGTGCTGCTGATCATGAGCTGGGCGGTCATCTACGCGCTCTGGAGCGCCGGCACCGACCTCGGTGACCCGTCCATCCGCCCCGAGCCGCCCCCGTTCCCGGACGCGGGGAACTGACGGGCTCTTCGCAGGGCCTCGTGAAGTGAAAGACGCCGGCGCCGCCCTCAGAGGCTGCGCCGGCGTTGTCGTTTCAGGAGGAGGTCACCACCGTTCCACGCGCAAACCAGGGACGCGGCGGAACTCAGTTTCATTGCGCGTCACGACGGTCGCATCGACGCTGAGGGCGGTGGCTGCGATCAGCATGTCGTTGGGCCCGATCGGCTTCCCTTCTGCGATGAGCTGAGCGCGCAGCAGCCCGTAATGTTCCGCCGCGACGTCGTCGAATGGGATGGAGCCGAACTGAGCGAAGAACGCATTGAGCCGCTGGAGGTTCTGCGCCACACGGCCACTGCGGCGGGCTCCATACAGCAACTCGGCTTTGACGACGCTGCAGAGCACCATGTCGTCTGCAGGCACCTCGAGGATGCGCTCCAGCAGGGACGGGTCGTCGCCCTTGAGAACGGCGATGCAGACGTTCGTGTCGAGGAGAAACATCAGAGGGCCGGCTCATCCAGCGGCGCGTCTGCTTCATCCTCGGGGAAGTCTCCCTCCCAGCTCCCGAAGAGGGCTTCGAGCGCCTGCCGCCGATCCGGCTGGCGGACCTTCGTCGAGGCAAGGTCTGCCATGTAGGCAGACACGCTCTTCTTCTGGCGCTGCGCTTCCCGCCGCACCAGTCGCTCGACTTCGTCCGAAAGATAGATAGTGACCTGCGCCATGGAGGCCAAACATAAGTGGCCACTTATACCGGCGCAACGCAGGTCGCGCTCGGCCGGCCGGCCGCCCAGCGGCGCGAACAACAAAGCCGGCGCCACCTCGGGGGTGAACGCCGGCTTCGTGCTCTACCGCGCTGTGGCGCGTCCTCCCGCTACGGCTCTTCCTTCGCTAGCTGGCGGATGGCGGAGGCGATGTCCTCCTGCTGCGGCACCGACGCCATCTCCAGCGTGTCGGCGAGGCCGATGCCGGGGATGAACTTGCCGGCGAGCAGCTTCGGCGGCGCGAGCAGCGAGTAGAAGTGCTCCTCGATGGTGCGCCGGATGAGGTGCTCGCCGAAGTTGGTGACCTCGGTG
>CAZCWA010000115.1:0-12572 GCA_964502265.1 uncultured Myxococcaceae bacterium
CCTCTCCTGCGGCGCAGACCGGAAGCGCCTGGTGGCACTCGAGGATGGCGTCCAGGATGTCCTTGTCCGCATCGGAGCAGGCGCCGAGACCGGAGGTGCACGCGTTGCCGAGCACGCGGCCGCGGATCGACACGTCGCAGTCGCCCTTCTTCGAGGAGGGGTCGTACGCCGACGAGCGGTCGCACACGTCCTTGGCGCAGCCTGTGGCGATGCCCAGAAGGGCCACCGAGGCGCAGAGGAGAAGTTGACGCATGATGGGCTGATTCCTGTGGTGGGACCGCGCGCGAAGACCACGTGCACGGCGGGTCCTCGGCCGGCGGACCCGTGTCAAAAACGAAGCGGCGGGAGTTTCCCCAAGGAACGCGCCCGCCGCAATTGAAGCTTTTCGACCACGCGCGCAGGGCCGCGTCAGGGTCGCCCGCCACCCGCCGCCGGAATGCCGCTGAACTGCCGGGCCTCGCGGACCAGCTCCCGGACCTCGATCTGCCCGAGCAAGCGCAGGGCCCCGGGCACCGTGGTCACCGCCGCGCCCTCCTGCCGCGCCCGCTGCCACCGCGCGGACACCGTGCGCCACACCGTCCAGCCGAAGAGGAAGAGGAACCCGCCGGGCATCACCGCCACCGCGACCGTCAGAACCATCCTCATCCACGCCGGCATCGCCGCAGCACCTCCAGGAGCGCTTCTCTATTCAAGTTCCATGCTGCGCGCAGAAACATCCACGTGACGCGCAAAACCCGAGTCCTTCCGCCCCCTTACACCATCCCGGGTCGACATGCGACATGAATGTCAGGGTCGGCCGGGCCGCGACCACGGCAAAATTGCCGCAGTCACCCGGAAGTCCGCGGGGTACCTTGGCGCCATGCCGTTCGACACCGTTCCGCACGTCACCCGGGCCCTCGAAGAGGTGGGCTACCTGCCCTCGCCGGAGATCGCGACCTCGGTCTTCCTCGCGGACCGGATGGACAAGCCGCTGCTGGTGGAAGGGCCCGCGGGCGTGGGCAAGACGGAGCTGGCGCGCGCTCTGGCCCAGGCCTCGGGGCGCGAGCTCATCCGGCTGCAGTGCTACGAGGGGCTCGACGAGGCGAAGGCGCTCTACGAGTGGGAGTACGCCAAGCAGCTCCTCTATACCCAGCTCCTCAAGGACAAGATCGGCGAGGCGCTGCAGGGCGCGGCCACCCTGGCGGAGGCGGCGGATCGGATCTCACGTTCGGACGCGGTCTTCTTCTCCGAGCGCTTCCTGCTCCCCCGCCCCATCCTGCGGGCGCTGCTCTCGGAGAAGCCGGCGGTGCTGCTGGTGGACGAGATCGACAAGGCGGACCCCGAGTTCGAGGCCTTCCTCCTCGAGGTGCTGGCGGACTACGCGGTGACCATCCCCGAGCTGGGCACCTTCCGGGCGAAGCACATTCCGCGGGTGGTGCTCACCTCCAACAACGCGCGCGAGCTGTCCGACGCGCTCAAGCGGCGCTGCCTGCACCTGTTCATCGACTTCCCCGGCCGCGAGCGCGAGCTGAAGATCCTCCGGGCGCGGCTGCCGCACCTGTCCGAACAGCTCGGGCAGCAGGTGGTGACCGCGCTGGAGAAGCTCCGGGGGATGGATCTGAAGAAGGCCCCGTCGATCAGCGAGGCGATCGACTGGGCGCAGAGCCTGGCGCTGCTCAACGCGGACACGCTCTCCGCGGAGCTCGTCACCCAGACCCTGCGCGTGGTGCTCAAGCACGAGGGCGACGTGGAGCGGGCGAAGAGCCAGCTCCCGTCACTGCTCGCGAGCGCGTAGTCCCGGGCCGGCTCGGGCTACTGGCCCTCGGCCTTGGCGGGCGGCTCGTCGAACCAGCCCTTGTAGCCGTAGCGGATGCTGTCCTTGCCGAAGGTCACGCCCCGCTTCTTGTCCACGACCATCCACTTCCCGCCGGTCCTGCCGACGAGGTAGTGCGCCTCGTCCCCCTCGGAGAGGCCCTTCTCCTCGACCTGGAAGTTGTCCTCCGAGGTGGAGAAGATCCAGGTGCCGCCGAACGCCGGGTTCACGCCGGTGAGCCGCCAGTCCTTCAGCCAGTACTGCGACTTCTCGTAGAACCACGGCGCCATCGGGTGGTCCTCGTGGCCGAGGTTCTTCTTGCGCTGGGCGATGGCCGCCATCGTCTTCGGATGGGTGAGCTTCCGCGCGTCGTTCCACTTCTTCGCCTTCACCGCGTCGAGGTACGTGGTCAGCACCTCCTGGGCCTCCTTCGCCTCGGCGGGGACCTCCGGCGGCGGGGCGGGTTCGGGCTTCGCGTCCGGGTCCGCGTTCATCACCGGCTGGGCGAAGGCGAAGGTGGGCACTGCGAGCGAAGCGGCGAGGGCGAGGGTCTTGAGCGTGCGCATCATGGGTGGTGCCTCCTGCGGTGCTTTTCGCAGAACGGATCCGGGAATTGAAGATTCATCTCGTGTCCTCCCGCCTGCCGGGGGGCCCAGCGCTTGGGACCGGCGCGCGTGTATGCTCGGTCCCGTGGCCCCGCACGACAGTCCCCACGTCCTCATCGTCGACGACGACCGCGCCATCCAGCGCCTGCTCGCCGATGCGCTGACCAAGAAGGGCTTCACCGTCACCGTCGAAAGAGACGGCGAGTGGGCGCTGAAGACCTTCGAGAAGAAGCCGTTCGACGCGGTGCTGCTCGACCTGCTCTTGCCCGCGCTCAACGGCTACGAGGTGGCCCGGAAGATGCGCGGCACGCTCAAGGGCAAGCGCACGCCGATCATCTTCATCAGCGGCGTCTACAAGAACGCTGTCCACCAGCGGGAGGCGGTTCAGAAGCACGGCGCGTTCGCGTTCCTGGAGAAGCCCCTGCGGCTCGGGGCGCTCTACCAGACGTTGAAGGACGCGCTCGGGGACCGCTACCCGGTGCAGGCCAGCGCGGGCGTGGCGGCGGCGGCGTTCGGTGCGAAGGAGAACCTCGCGGACAGCGCGGCCGAGGAGGAGGTCACGCACGTCGAACAGGCGGCGCGGACCGTCTCGTCGTTCCAGTCGATCAAGGGGACCTTCGCGCAGAAGCCGTTCCCCGAGGTGCTGGCGGAGATCCACCAGTGGAAGGCCACCGGGGCGCTGCTGCTGCGCCGGGACAAGGTGAAGAAGATCGTCTACTTCCGGGACGGCTTCCCCGAGTCGATCAAGAGCAACCTGCTCTCGGAGTGCCTCGGGCGGATCATGGTCTCGGAGAAGATGATCAGCGAGGCCGAGTGCGAAGAGTCGCTCGCGCGGATGAAGGCCTCGGGGCGTCAGCAGGGCACGGTGCTGATCGAGATGGGCTGCATCTCGCCGCACAACCTCGGCTACGCGCTGCGCCTGCAGCTCCAACGCAAGCTGTGGGACGTCTTCCGCTGGGCGGAGGGCGACTACCAGTTCAACCCGAAGGTGACCCCGCCTGCGGATCCGGTGGCGCTCGACCTCACGGTGGCGGCGGTGATCGCGGAGGGCGTGAAGCGCTCGTGGGACGAGGCGCGGCTTCGGCGCGTGGCCGGAGACCTCTCGGCGAAGTACGTGCATCCGAGCCCCCACCCCCTCTTCGCGCTGCAGCCGTTGGGCGTGGCCGAGGAGGAGGCGCAGCTTCTCGCCGCGTGCGACGGACACCAGACGGTGGCGTCCCTGCGAGGGCTGGGGCTCCTGCCGCCGCTGGAGACCGACCTCTTCCTCTACGCGATGAAGTGCGTAGGCGTGGTGGACCTCGAGGACGCGCCGGCGGAAGGAAAGTCGCGTCCAGGGCCGCAGTTGCCCCCGCCGTTGCCGGCCACGAACGCGGGCTTCTTCGATAGGACCCGGGCGGAGAGCGCGCCGGTCATGGAGTGGGAGGCGCCGCCGGGCGAGATGGACTGGGAGCAGAAGTCGCAGCCCCCGCCGTTGCGCGTGGTCCCTCCCCCGCCGCCGCCCGAGGCCCTGCGTGCGGAGGCGTCGCTGCTGCCCGAGCTGTCCGGCATCCATTCCAACGTGAACTCCGCCGAGAGCCTCGTGCGGGAGAAGCTCGCGGGGAAGGTCGCGGCGATGCGGCGGCAGGACTACTTCGAGATCCTCGGCGTCCCGCGCACGGCCGGGCGCGAGGAGATCAAGCGCGCGTACTTCGGGTTGGCGAAGGAGTTCCACCCGGACAAGCACTTCGGCTCCGCGTCCGCCGAGGTCCGTCAGCTCGCGTCGCAGATCTACGACCTCATCTCCACCGCGCACGACACCCTCACCGATCCGGAGGAGCGCGCGCGCTACGACGCGGAGCTGGCGCAGGGCGTGAAGCGGGAGCTCGGGAACGACGTGGGGAAGATCCTCGCCGCCGAAGGGCGCTTCCAGAAGGGCGAAGAGCTGATGCGCCAGCGCCAGTACGAGGCCGCGCGGAAGCTGTTCGAGGAGGCCATCTCCCTCTACGGCCAGGAGGGCGAGTTCCACGCCTGGCTCGGGTGGAGCATGTTCCGGTGCAGCCCCGAGGACGCGCAGAACGTGGACGCGGCGCTTCAGGCACTCGACCGCGCGATGGGGCTCAACCCCCGGCTGGACAAGGGCTACCTCTTCACCGGCTACATCTACAAGGCCACCGGCCGGCCGGATAAGGCGGAGCGGCAGTTCGAGAAGGCCATCCAGTGCAACCCGGACTGCATCGACGCGCTGCGCGAGCTGCGGCTTCTGGGAAAAGTTCGACGCTAGGCGTCATTTTCTCGCCCTCTGAGAAAATGGGAGCGCATGGGTCGACGTATCGCTGACCATTTGGCAGAACGGTTGGATGCGATCCCTGGCTCCCTGGACGATTTGCGCGCTGGTGATGTTTGCCGGTTGCGGCCCGACCAACCCCGACCCCACCCCTGACGGCGGAGAACCGGACGCAGGGGCCATCCTCCCCGCGCCCACCTGCGACGACGGAGAGCAGAACGGCAACGAGACCGGCCCGGACTGCGGCGGCGACACCTGTGACGCCTGTGCGGACGGCGAGGGCTGCGCGGACGCGGACGACTGTCAGAGCGGCGTGTGCCAGGCCGGGGTGTGCGTGGCGGCCTCGTGCGCGGACGGGGTGAAGAACGGCGACGAAGTGGCCACCGACTGCGGCGGAAGCTGCGGGCCCTGTGGTGACGGCGAGCCGTGCACCTCCGCGGCCGGGTGTCAGAGCGGCGTGTGCGCCGGCGGGACGTGCAGTGCGCCCTCCTGCACCGACGGGGTGAAGAACGGCAACGAGACCGACGACGATTGTGGCGGCGACTGCGAGGGCTGCTCCACGGGCTGGCGGTGTGACACCGGCTCGGACTGCGCGAGCCTCGTGTGCAGCGAGGACGGCATCTGCAACACCGCCACCTGCCAGGACGGGGTGAAGAACGGCACCGAGACCGACGTGGACTGCGGCGCCCTCTGCGGCGCGTGTCAAATCGGCCAGGTGTGCGGGACCGGCGCGGACTGCCAGAGCCTGCGCTGTGAGGCCGGCGTCTGCGCGGAGGCCACCTGCACCGACGGGGTGAAGAACGGCGACGAGACCGACATCGACTGCGGCGGGAGCTGCGATGCCTGCACCAACGGCCGGACGTGCGGCACGCACGCGGACTGCGAGAGCTTCTCCTGCCCCAACGGGTTCTGCACCCCCGCGTCCTGCACCGACAACGTGAAGAACGGCGACGAGACCGACACCGACTGCGGCGGACCTTCGTGCCAGAAGTGCCAGACCAACGCGGTCTGCTCGGCCGACGGTGACTGCGCGGACGGCATCTGCGCCGGGAACCTCTGCGCGGCGCCTTCGTGCAGCGACCAGGTGCAGAACGGCGCGGAGACCGGGACGGACTGCGGCGGCGGCACCTGCCCCACCTGCGCGGTGGGCGAGGCGTGCGCGACGAACACCGACTGCCAGACCGGCATCTGCCTCGGTCAGCTCTGCGCTGCGCCTTCGTGCTTCGACGGGATCCGGAACCAGGACGAGACCACGGTGGACTGCGGCGGCTCCGTCTGCGGTCCGTGCGGCTTCGGCGCCAACTGCAACGTGGACGGTGACTGCCAGTCGAACCTCTGCCTCAACAACATCTGCGCCTTCCCCACCTGCACCGACGGGCTCAAGAACCAGAACGAGAGCGACGTGGACTGTGGCGGCGTGTGCCTGGCATGCGCCACCGGGCGGACCTGCATCGTGGGCACCGACTGCGAGAGCCTCATCTGCACCCCCGCGGGCGTGTGTCAGGCGGGCGCGTGCGGCGACGGCGTGGTGCAGCCCGGCGAGGAGTGCGACGACGGTGACACCGACAGCGGCGACGGCTGCTCCTCGACCTGCATCATCGAGCGCGGGTGCGACCTCTACGGGATCGGCAACGGCCGGCAGATCTTCTCCATCCACCCGCTGACTGGGCAGGTCACGCCGGTGGGGAGCGCCACCTCCAACGCGGGCACCACCGCGTCGCTGGCGCAGGACCCGGTGAGCAAGATCGTGTACGTGAGCTCCAGCGGCAACGACTCGCTCTACTCGCTGAACCTGACCACCGGGGATGCGACGCTGATCGGCTCCTACGGCGATTCGAGCGTCGTCATGCACGGCATCGAGTGGGACTCGAGCACCGGCACGATGTACGGGTACTCCGGCGGGAATCTCTACACCATCAACCACATCACGGGTCTTGCGACGCTGGTGGGGAGCACCGGGCTCACCTCGTTCGGGACCCTCGGGCACGACAGCGTGAACAACGTGATGTACCTGGCGAGCCTGGCGAACGACAGCCTCTACATCATCGACCGGCAGACGGCTGCGGTGACGCTGGTGGGCCCGCTCGGCAACGGCATGACGCACCCGATGGGCCTCGCGTTCGATCCCGTGGCCAACATCATGTACGTCTGGGACACCGACCTCGACGGGCTCGGGACCCTCGACCTCGTGACCGGTGCGGCCACTGTGCTGGGAACCACCACTGCGACCGGCGCGACGAACATGCTTGGGCTCGTGTGCGTGGTGCCGTAACGGCGCCTCGTTGAGCTGAAGAGCGGGTACACGGCCCCGCCGTCACATCCGTCCGGGTGTGGCGCGCGGGGCCGCTTCTTGTGTCCGCCCGAGGTAGAGAACCGTCAGTTTGCGGGGACCTTCGTCGATCTCTATCGTTGAAGCATGCGGGTACCCGTCCATCTCGACATCGAGCTTGTCCGAAGGGCAAAGGAGCGGGCGGAGGCCGAAGGAACGAGTATCGAAGAGATGCTCGAGCGAACGCTGCGCGCCCACCTTCCCCCCCTCGTGCCCCCGACGTCGCCGGCACCAACCGTGGGCGCGGAGCCGTTCCGCCTGCGAGATCGCTTGAGGAGGGTGTCTGTCGCCGTCCAACCGGGCGTGGATCTCGATGACTCGAAGCGGCTGCGTGACCTGATGGACGGGCTCGAGTCGAACCGGTGATCGCAGTCGATACGAACATCCTCGTACACGCTGTTCGGGTCGATTCGGCTCATCACCAGCGCGCGTTGGAGGTGATGTCATCCCTCGC
Organism: uncultured Myxococcaceae bacterium; assembly: GCA_964502265.1. Lineage (GTDB taxonomy): Bacteria > Myxococcota > Myxococcia > Myxococcales > Myxococcaceae > JAFAFL01. The sequence continues at coordinate 7,444 of CAZCWA010000115.1, forward strand.
CGAAGGGAACGAGCCGTGGGCGCTGCCGTGGCCGTGCGTGTACGAGTTCCTCAAGGTCGTCACGCACCCGCGGATACTCGATCCGCCGATTCCGGTCCGAGTCGCGGTCGACATGATCGAGGCATTCATGGATGCGCCGACGGTCGTTCTCCTCGGTGATGGACCGGCTCACAGGTCGTGCTTCCGGCGCACGGTGCTCGACGGCGGGGTGACCGGCAGCGCAGTGCACGATGCCCACATCGCGGCGCTCGCGCGTGAGCATGGCGTCACCGAGTTGCTGACGGCGGACCGGGACTTCTCGCGCTTCCCCGGACTCAAGGTCCGAAACCCGCTTCTCTAGGCGAAGTAACGCCTCAGCACCGCGATCATCTTCTCCACGTCGCTGGCGGCGGCCATCTCGCGGATGGAGTGCATGGAGAGCATGGGGTTGCCCACGTCGATGGTCTTGATCCCGAGCTGTCCTGCGCTGATGGGGCCGATGGTGCTCCCGCACGGCAGGTCGGTGCGGACGACGAAGTGCTGCAGCGTCACGCCGGCCTCGCGGGCGAGCGCGGTGAAGTGGGCCTCGGTCTCGCCGTCCGTGGCGTAGGACTGGTTCACGTTGCTCTTGATCACCGGCCCACCACCGAGCAGCGGCTGGTGCCTCGGCTCGTGCTTGTCCGCGTAGTTCGGGTGCAGCGCGTGCGCCATGTCCGCGCTCACCATGAACGACGCCTGCATCGCCCGGTGCCACGCGTCTCCCGCCGTCACCCCGTTCTCGCCCGCGGCCGACCGCGCCACGCAGATCCGCTGCAGGCAGTCGCGCAGGAACGGGGAAGCCGCGCCCTGGGCGCTCCGGCTGCCCACCTCTTCGTGATCGTAGAGGACGACGCCGCACGTCGCGGTGGGAACGTCTGCGCCCAGCAGCGCCACCAGGCCCGCGTGGCACGACGCGAGGTTGTCCAGCCGGGCGGTCTGCAGGAACTCGCCGTTGAGCCCGCTGCGCGCGCCGCGCTGCACGTCGTAGAGGCAGAGGTCGAAGCCGAGCACGTCCGCGGGCGTCACCTTCACCCCGCCCGTCCCCAGCTCCTCGCAGAGCAGCGCCATCAGGTCGCTTGCGCCCAGCGCCTGCAGCCCGAGCAGCGGCGCCATGTGCTCCTGCGCGTTCAGCTTCAGCCCGTCCGCGTTCACCCCGCGGTTGAGGTGGATGGCCAAAGACGGCACCCGCACCACCGGCTCGCGGCCGAGATCGACCAGGTGCGACTCGGTCTTCCCCTCGCGCGAGACGACCAGGCGCCCGGCGATCGAGAGGTCCCGATCCAGCCACGTATAGAGGAGGACCCCGCCGTAGATCTCCACGCCGAGCTGGTGGTAGCCGCCCTTCTGGTACTGCGCGTTGGGCTTGAGGCGCAGGTTCGGCGAGTCGGTGTGCGCGCCCACCAGGCGGAAGCCGGCGGTCTCGGGGGCCTCGCTGCCGATGTGGAAGGCCGCGAGGCTGGTGCCGTTGCGGACCACGTACACCTTGTCTCCCGAAGAGAGCGTCCACGCGTCGCGCTCGTCGAGCCGTCGGTATCCCTGTGCTTCGAGCCTGCGCGCGCTCTCGGTCACCGCGTGCCACGGGGTGGGCGCAGCGTCGATGTAGTCGAGGAGATCCTGGGCGAGGTCGGGGGACGTCTGGGTGGGGGTCGACATGGGCCCGGACACTACAAGGCAGAACGGCGCGGACAAGCGCCACCGACCGGCCTATCTTCCGCGCCCTGCCGTGCTCCTCCGCGAACGTTTCGAGATCATCCGCCCGCTGGAGGAGATGGAGAGCGCGCTCATCCGCGCCAGCGAGGCGGATCCCCGGTTGCTCAGCCCGATGGACGAGGCGGTCCTGCGCACTGCCCTCTCCCTCGCGCGGCTCTACAAGCTCCGCCACGAGGGCCGCGACGTGGGCGTGGGCGCCTTCCTCGCCCCCTTTCGCGAGGACGTGAGCTACCGGCTCCGTCCGCTCCTGCTCGGCAAGCGTCCGCCCGCGCGCGAGGCCCTCGTCCCGCACATCCGAGACCTGCGCGAGGAGACCCTGCGCACCCGAGACGCGCTCGTACGAAGGCTGCGTGACCGCGTCCCTCCCGAGACGATCCACAAGGAGCTCCGCCAGAAGTCGCTGGTGATGGTGGCCGGCGGCGGCGGCGGGACGGGCTACGTCTACCTCGGCGTGATGGACCTGCTGGAGGAGTTCGGGGTGAAGCCGTCGCTGCTGGCGGGCACCTCGATCGGCGCCATCCTCTCGCTCTTCCGCTCGCGGATGCCGCACTTCAACCACACCGAGATGGTCAACATCGTGCGCGGCCTCACGTGGAAGAAGCTCTTCCGCGCGCTCTCCACCGAGAGCCGCTACGGCGTTCCGGGCGCGATGCGGCTGCTCCTGCGCGCGGGCGTGGGCCGCTACTTCGACGCGGGGCCGGAGGGAGGTCCCGGCATCCGCCTGCGCGACCTGCCCATCCCGGTCATCCTCTCCGTCTCCGGCGTGCGCAAGGGCATGCTCCCCCAGCCGCTCGAGTACTACGCGCGGCTGCTCTCCTTCGCCCCGCGCGCGGTGCTCAACCCGGCGGCGCTGGCGCGTCAGGCACAGAGGGCCCTCGCGGCGCTGGGCGAGTTCTACCTGCGGCCGGAGATCATGGTGAAGCTCCACCTCGGGGCGGACAGCGAGACCCGCGAGTTCGATGCGCTGGACGCGGCCGGCTTCTCCTGCGCCCTGCCCGGCGTCATCCACTACGACGTGCTGCGCGAGGACCCGCGGATGTTCGGGATGCTCGATGCGCTCTTCGCGCAGAAGAAGCTGGGCGCGCTGATCGACGGGGGCCTGGTGGACAACCTCCCCGCGCGCGCGGCGTGGCGGGCGGTGCACAAGGGGACCATCGGCACGCGCAACGCGTTCATCCTCGCGCTCAACGGCTTCGCCTCCCGCGTCACCACCCCGCTGTGGCTCCCCCTGCAGCGGCTGGCCGAGACCAACGTCGCCGGCAACCGGCCCTACGCGCACCTGGTCTTGGACTTCAAGCGCACCCTCTCGCCGCTGGAGCTGGTGCCGAACGTGGAGCAGACGACGCTCGCCATCCGGCTCGGCCGGGAGCAGCTCAAGCCGCACGTTCCCTTTCTCACTCGGATGCTCGCGCCGCTGCCGATGCTGTGAAGCGCGCGCTTTGAGGCGCAGGCGGGCCGGGCTAGGAAATCTCGCCATGGCCTCCACCTCGACGTCCACCACCGCGCTCCGCGCCGAATCCATCTGGCTCGATGGACAGCTCGTCCCCTGGCGGGACGGCAACGTCCACGTGATGACCCACGCGCTGCACTACGGCTTCGGCGTGTTCGAGGGCATCCGCGCCTACCGCACCCACGACGGCCGGCTGGCGATCTTCCGGCTCCAGGAGCACATCCGCCGGCTCTTCGACTCCGCGCACATCCTGATGCTCGACATCCCCTTCTCCGCCGCGCAGCTCGAGGAGGCGTGCATCGAGACGGTGCGCCAGCAGAAGCACCTCTTCTCCAACGGCTGCTACCTGCGCCCGGTGGCGTTCATGGGCGACGGGGCGATGGGGCTCGGCGCGAAGAACCCCACCCGGGTGGCGGTGGCGGCGTGGGACTGGGGCGCGTACCTCGGCGATGTGGGCCTGCGCGAGGGCATCCGCGCCAAGGTCTCCTCCTTCACCCGCATGCACGTGAACGTGAACATGGTGCGCGGCAAGATCACCGGCCAGTACGTGAACAGCATCCTCGCCAAGCGCGAGGCGGTGATGGCCGGCTACGACGAGGCGATCCTGCTCGACACCACCGGCTTCGTGGCCGAGGCCTCGGGCGAGAACATCTTCATGCTCAGCCGCATGGGCGTGGTGAAGACGCCGCCACTGTCCTCGCCCATCCTCTCCGGCATCACCCGCGACACCGTGCTGCAACTGCTCCAGCACCAGGCGCGCCCGGTGGAGGAGGTCACCTTCACCCGCGACGCGCTCTACATCTGCGACGAGATCTTCTTCACCGGCACCGCCGCCGAGGTCACCCCGGTGCGCGAGGTGGACGACCGGAAGATCGGCGGCGGCGGCGTGGGCACGCTGACCAAGTGGGTGCAGGAGAGCTACTTCAAGATCGTCCGCGGCGAGGACGAGCGCTTCACGCACTGGCTCACCTACGTGTAGCCAGGGGTGGCACCTCGGAGGTGCGGATGGCTTATCCGGCCTTCACGTGTAGAGTCTGAGCGTGTCCCCTACTCGCATCGGGGGCGCGGGTGGTGCCTTCCACTCCCGCCCCACCCCACCTGAGATCCCGGCCCTGGGCGGACCGGCTTCGGCCAACCCGTTCAACCTCGAGAACCCGTCCATCCTGGACATCGCCCCACCCGAGCCGAAGACGCTCGAGGAGACGGGCCTGAAGGTCGGCCTGCTCGCCGACATCGTCCTCAAATACCTCTACTACCAGGGCAACGGCTCCGGCCTCGCCATCGCGGGCGAATTGCGGCTGCCGTGGGCGGGCGTGGTGGAGCGGATCGTCGACTTCGTGGCCGCCGAGAAGCTGGTGGACCTGCGCGGCGGCAAGGGCTTCGGCCGCGCGTCGGTGGACTTCGTGCTCACCGAGAAGGGCCGCGAGTACGCGAAGGATGCCATCTCGCGGAACACCTACGTGGGCCCGGCGCCGGTGCCCATCGAGCAATACAACGCGCTCATCACCTCCCAGTCGCAGGAGAACCCGGTCGTGGGCATGGAGGAGCTCCAGATGGGGCTCGGCCACCTGACCGTGACCCGCGAGCTGATGGACAAGCTGGGGCCGGCGGTGAACTCGTCGCGCTCGCTCTTCCTCTACGGGCCGCCGGGCAACGGCAAGACGTCCCTTGCGGAGGCGATCTCCTCGATGTTCGGCGGCGAGGTCTTCATTCCGCACTGCCTCGAGATCGACAACCAGATCATCAAGGTCTACGACTCGCTCACGCACGCGGCGGTGTCCCTGGACATCGGCCGGGACGCAGGCGGCAAGCGCCAGACCTTCGAGATGGACAACCGCTGGCTGCTCTGCCGCCGGCCGGCGGTGGTGGTGGGCGGCGAGCTCACGCTGGAGACTTTGGACCTCATCTATTCGGAGAGCGCGCGCTTCTACGAGGCGCCGTTCCAGGTGAA
>CAZCWA010000116.1:0-7124 GCA_964502265.1 uncultured Myxococcaceae bacterium
GTGCGGGAGGATGCTCTTGAGCGCCACCAGCCGGCCGAGTCCCTCCGGCGCGCTCACCCGCGCGACCATCACCTGCGCCCTCCGGCCGGTGCCCAGCGGCGTGACCAGCTCATAGCGGCCGATGCGCCCCCGCGATCGGAGCTGCGAGGCGTCGTCCACCTCGTCGAGCCGCTCCAGCGCGCTGCGTCCATCGGTGAGCGCGACGAAGGAGAGCACCGCCGAGTCGAGCTGCTCGCCAATGCCGCGCACCAGCTCGAGCACGTGCCGCCAGCCGTTGGGGAACTGGCCCTCCACCACCAGCCCGAGCGAGCCGATGTTCAAGGACCCGAGGTTGAGCTGGGTGACGAAGATCACCTCGCGCTCGGAGAGGCGCACCGCGCCGTCCCAGGACGCCGCCTCGTCGAGGTCGACGTGCGGAATGCCTGCCACACGGGTGAGCACCGGCCCGGACGAGCCGCGCAGCCGCACGAAGCCCGCGCGCGCGTGGAGCATGCGGGCCGTCTGCGCGAGGAACACGTCCACCGCCGACGCCAGCCCGAGCCCCTTCTCGATGCACTCTTCGAGGACCTCGTCCGCGAGCTGCTGCACGCGCACCAGGGCCCGGAGAAAGGCCAGCTCCTCCTCGGGGGATGGGAACACGAGATCGAGGTGCATTCCCGGACTCTACCTCGCCTCGCCCGGGTGCTCGCCCCCCGGGCACGTACAAGGCGCATGGGCAGCGGGCGAACCGCCGAGCCTCCTCCCCGTCGCCCGCGCCAGGCTGCCACCGCCCAAGGGAGGATCCGGCCGCATGAGGTCTCCCCGTCTTCCGAAGTTGCTGACGATCACAGCCATCGCCATCGCGCTCTCCTCTGTCGCCTGTAGCCGCGGGAAGGCCGCCAAAGCGCCACCGTCCGTCGAGAGGGGCGCACCCGAGGAAACCCGCCCGGGCTCTGGAGGCACCGGAGGCGGCATCCTCGCCGGCTGCAGCACCCGGGCGTCCGCCTCGCGCGACATCCCGGCGCCCACGCTGCTGCGCACGCTGCCCGGGAGCTGGGAGGAGGGGTGGCTCGCCTCGCCCACGTTGGTCGACCTCGACGGAGACGGCACGAAGGAGATCGTCGCGCCGCGGCACGGCACCCTCTACGCCTGGCGGCACGACGGCGGGCTCTTGTGGAAGGCCACCTTCGGTCAGGACGCGACGCCGGGCGCGGGGTCGAGTTCGCAGCGGATGTGGGCCTCTGCGGCGGCCGCGGACGTGGACGGCGACGGCCTCCCGGAGATCGTGGTGGCCAGCGATCTGCGCACGACGAACGGCAGCAACGTCGCGGTGTACGACCGCCATGGCCGGCTGCTCCCCGGCTGGCCCGCGCGCTTCGGCAACACCGAGATCCGCTCGGTGGTGGCGGCGGACGTGACGGGCGCAGGCCACGCCAGCGTGATCGTGAACAAGCTCCACGATGGTCCCTCCACCGCGGTGCTCGGTATGGACGGACGGCTCCTGCCCGGCTGGCCCCAGGTCTCGGCCACGTGCGCGCCCAGCGGCGGAGCACCCTGCCTCGACTACGGCGGCTACAACCAGAACGTGGGCGCGGCGGACCTCGACGGCGACGGCGTGGCGGACGTGGTGACGACCTACGACCTGATGGCGTTCGGCATCTTCCGCGGCGACGGCAGGCCCTTCCCCGCGGCGCCCGAGTTCAGCGACAGCGCGGTGAGCGGCATCGAGATGTACCACGACGTCACCTTCGCCCGGCGCGGCTGGGGCGTGGGCGATCGCAGCGAGTTCACCGACTCGCCGCCGGTGCTGGTGGACCTCGACGGGGACGGCAAGCGCGAGGTGGCGCTGCTCGGCAACCACGAGCACTCGGAGTCGACCCGGTCGCGCGGCTTCACGCTCTGGGTCGTGCGGCCCGACGGCACCCGCCCGCCCGGCTGGGAGTGGCCGAAGGATCTGGGCGCGCCGCTGCGCACCGACGCGGACGATCCGGGTCACAACATCACCGTGCAGCTCCCGTCGCTCACTGCGGTGGACGTGCACCCTTCACCCGGCGTGGAGCTGCTCTTCCCCTCCTCCGACGGGTTCCTCCACCTCTACAGCGCGCTCGGAGAGCCCCTGTGGCGCTTCGCCGTGGGCACCGGCTTCCCCTTCGTGGGCATCAGCGAGCCGGTGACCGCGGACGTGAACGGCGACGGCAGCCCGGAGATCCTCTTCACCACGTACAGCTCCGGCGCGCCCGGCTCGGCGGACGCGCAGACGCACCTGGTGATGCTCGCGGCGGATGGGCACCTGCTCCACCGCATCCCGCTCACCGGCCGGGGCGCCATGGCCGCGCCGAGCATCGCCGACCTCGACGGCGACGGCTCCCTGGAGCTGGTCATCTCGCTCAAGGACCACCTGGGGAACGGGAAGTCCGGCGTGCAGGTGTGGTCATTGCCCGGCAGCGACGCGAAGTGCCTGCCCTGGCCGACCGGACGCGGGAGCATCGGACGGACCGGCGCGCCGAACTGAGCAACGGTCGCTACTTGCGCAGCAGCACGTAGAGCGCGCCCTGGCCGCCGTCCTCGGGGCGCGCGGTGCAGAACGCGAGCACGTCGCGCGAGAGGCGGCCCTGCGACAGCCAGAGCGGCACCTCCTCCTTGAGCACCGGGACCTGCGACTCCGAGTGCAGCCCTCGGCCGTGCACCACCAGCACGCACCGCTTCTCCGCCCGGCGCGAGGTGGTGATGAACTTCTCCACCGCGGGCTTCGCTTCTGCGCGCAGCATCCCGTGCAGATCGAGCACGCCCTGCACCGCCCACTCGCCCGCGCGCAGCCGGCGGAGGATGCGCGCATCGAGCCCGTTCACGCTCCCCTGCACCAGGCCCGCGTCGCGGGTGAGCTGAAAGGGCCCGTCCCCCGCCACCAGCAGCGCGAGCTCCTCGAGCACCTCGTCGTCCTCGCGCCGCAGCTTGATCGCGTCGGTGGGCGGAGGGCCGGAGGTCACCACCTTCGGGCCCCGCGCCACCCTGTCCACCGCGCCCACCGAGCGGCGGAAGAACTCGGCCTCGTCCTCCTCCGCCGAGCGAACGGGACGGGCCGGAGCCTGCGGCTTCGATGGCGAGGCCTCTGTCTTCGCCTTCGGCGGCGCGGGCTTCTCCAGCTTCAGACCCTTGAAAGGGTTGTGGAACGGTTCGGGCTTCTTGGCCATCGCCCGGCGAGTGTAACGAACCCGCTCCTAACGCGCGCCCCCGCCACCCCGCCGGCTCCGCGGGGTCGACTCGAGCTCCCGCACCACGTACGCGCCCTCCACCAGATCGAGCGACGCGCGGACCTGCATGCCCTCGCGGAGCTGCTCTGCCGAGATGTCGCGGCCGCCGCGCCGAAGCGTGCTCTCCTCCTCGAGCTGCGCCTCGTAGAGGTTGCCCTCCCCGTCCCGCACCACCACGCGCTCCGGCCCGACCTCCTGAAGCCGGCCACCGAACTCGACGTTGGCGATCACGATCCGCCCGTCCGAATCACCCGCACGCGCGTCCTCGGCCGCCCGCTCGGCGTCCTGCACCGTCGCCGCGTCGAGCGCATCGCCCTGGCCGGGGACGATGATCGTCGTCGCCTCGTCGCGCACCGCCCGCGACTCCTCCGGGCTCACACCCGTGTTCCCCTGGTCCGGGCCAGCGCCGCCGGTCCCCTGCTGTGCCTCGCCCTGCCTGGGCTGCTGCTGTTCCGCGTCCCGTGGGGCCTGAGGCGCGGGCTGTGCCGGCTGCGTGTTCCCGGTGGCGCCGCTCTGCTGCGCTGCGCAGGCCTCGTCCACCGGCGGCTCCTGACGCGCACCCTCCTCACCGCCGCCGCCGGTCCCGCGGGCCTCGTGTGCGCCGGGGAGCTCCGCCGGATTGCGCTGCTCCTGGTCCTGTCCGGACTGATCTCGTCTCAGGGTCTCGCCGCTCGCCGCGCTGCCCTCGCCATCGGGCGCAGACATCCTGGGCGGCTGCATCAGCGGTCTGTCCGCCGGCTCCGGCGTCTGCCGTTCCTCGCAACCCCACGCGAAGGCCGCGCACAGCGCGCCCGCCACCACCATCCGCCGTCCAGCGCCCATGGGCTCCCCTTCCGCTCGCGCGATCTGCGCGCCAGAAGGAAAGATGCCGCTGCGTGACCGGCCGGCAACCGGGCGTCACCCGGCCGTTCCCAGGCCAGGCGTCCGGGCGGGCGAAGTGCGCGTGCCGCTAGGAGCCGGACTTCTGCTGGTCCGCGTAGATCGCGTCCGCGATCCGGTACGCCGAGCCCTCGAGCCGGGTGATGGCCTCGCGCAGCTTCGGCAGGTCCTCCCCGCCCACGAGCTTCTTCAGCGCCTCGAGGTCCGCCTTGATCTCCGCCTGGTCCTGCGGCGAGAGCAGCGACGCGTACTCCTCGATCGACTTCTCGGTCGTGTAGATGAGGCCGTCCGCGTTGTTGCGCAGGTCGGCGAGCTCGCGCTTCTTCTTGTCGTCCGACTGGTGGGTGCGCGCGTCCTCGATCATCCGCTGGATCTCCGCCTCGGTGAGCCCCGAGTTGGAGACCACGCGCACCTGCTGCACCTTGCCCGTGCCCAGGTCTCGCGCCGACACGCTGACGATGCCGTTGGCGTCGATGTCGAAGGAGACTTCAATCTGCGGCACACCGCGCGGCGCCGGCGGAATGCCCACCAGCTCGAAGCGCGCGAGCGTCTTGTTGTCCGCCGCCATCTCGCGCTCGCCCTGCAGCACGTGCACGCTCACCAGCGGCTGGTTGTCCACCGCGGTGGAGAACACCTGGCTCTTCTTGCACGGGATGGTGGTGTTCTTCTCGAGGATGCGGGTGAACACGCCGCCCGCAGTCTCCACGCCCAGCGACAGCGGGGTCACGTCGAGCAGCAGGACGTTCTTCACGTCGCCCTTGAGCACCCCGCCCTGGATCGCCGCGCCGATGGCCACGACCTCGTCCGGGTTGATGCCCTTGTGCGGCTCCTTGCCGAAGATCTCGCGCACCTTCGCCTGCACCGCCGGCATCCGCGTCATCCCGCCCACCAGCAACACCTGGTGGATCTGCTGCGTGCTCACGCCCGCGTCCTTCATCGCCGTCCGGCAGGGCTCCACCGTGCGCTCGATGAGGTCCTTCACCAGCTCCTCGAGCTGCGTGCGGTCGATGGTCTCGGTGAGGTGCTTGGGCCCCGAGGCATCTGCGGTGATGAACGGCAGGTTCACCTCGGTCTCGGTGGCCGAGGACAGCTCGTGCTTGGCCCGCTCCGCCGCCTCCTTCAACCGCTGCAGCGCCATCCGGTCCCGCCGCAGGTCCAGCCCGTGCTGCGTGCGGAAGCGCTCCGCCAGCCAGTCGATGATCCGCTGATCGAAGTCCTCGCCGCCGAGGAAGGTGTCGCCGTGGGTGCTCTTCACCTCGAACACGCCCGCGTTCAGCTCGAGGACCGAGATGTCGAACGTCCCGCCGCCGAGGTCGTAGACGGCGATCTTCTCCGGCCGCCCGTCCTTGTTCTTGTCCAGGCCGTACGCCAGCGCGGCCGCGGTGGGCTCGTTGATGATCCGCAGCACGTTGAGCCCGGCGATCCGGCCCGCGTCCTTCGTCGCCTGTCTCTGCGAATCGTTGAAGTACGCGGGGACGGTGATCACCGCCTCGCTGACCGGCTCGCCGAGGTAGTCCTCCGCCGTCTGCTTCATCTTCTGAAGCACCATGGCGGAGATCTCCTGGGGCGCCATCGGCTTGCCGCGCACGTCCACCCAGGCATCGCCGTTCTGCGAGGCCACGATGCGGAAGGGGCTGGTGGAGATCGCCTTCTTGACCTCCTTCGACTCGTAGCGCTGGCCGATGAGCCGCTTCACCGCGAAGACGGTGTTCTCGGGATTGGTGATGCCCTGGCGCTTGGCGATCTGCCCGACCAGGCGCTCGCCGGAGTCGGTGAACCCGACCATGGACGGCGTGGTGCGGGCGCCTTCGCTGTTGGGGATGACCACCGGCTCCCCGCCCTCCATCACGGAGACGCAGGAGTTGGTGGTGCCGAGATCGATCCCGATGACCTTGCTCATGATGAACTAACTCCCCCCGGAGCTGCCTCCGTCTGCGCCTTCCGCGCTGCCCGGGCCACCGCCGTCCGGCCGAGCGCCTTCATTGCCTTCAGGCCCTGCGCTGGATCCGTCCGCGGGCGCCTTCGCCACCACCACCAGCGCCGGGCGCACCAGCCGGTCGTTCAGCGTGTAGCCGCGCACGAGCTCCGCCGCGACGTGGTTGGCCGGCACCTCCGCCGTCTCCACCTGCTGCATCGCCTCGTGCAGGTGCGGATCGAAGGGCTGGCCGAGCGCGCTGAACCCCTTCACGCCATGCCGTCCGAGCGCGTCCTCGAACTGCTTGCGCGTCATCGCCACGCCCTGACGGAGGCTCTCGAAGTCGGACGTCTTCGCCGAGGCCTCCAGCGCCCGGTCGAGGTTGTCCACCACCGGGAGCAGGTCCTTCAGCAGCCGCTCGGCGCCGAACTTCTGGACCTCCTCCTTCTCCTTCTGTGCGCGCTTCTTGAAGTTGTCGAGGTCCGCCGCGGTGCGCAGCAGCTTCTCGTGCTCGTCGCGGAGCTTCTCCATCAGCTCGCGGCTCTTGGCCTGGGAGAACTCGAGCTGCGCCTTCAGCCCTTCGATCTCCTTCTGCGCCGCCAGCCTGTCGCCCGCCGCGGGGTTGGGCGTGTCCGCCTGCACCTCGCCCACCTGGTCCCCCGGAATCTCCGGGTCGGGATCGACCCGCGCGTAGTCCACCGGCGTGACCTCGTGCAGCGCAGTGGTCGGCGCGTCGTGGTCGTGATCGTGCGGGCCGCTCACCTTGTCGTTCTCGTTCGCCACGCGGCGACTATCTCACGCCGCATCCGGCAGGGGAATCGGTGTGCTCCCCACTCTCACCCGCCCGAAGGATCAACCCTTCTTCTTCGGGCCGATCGACTTCTTCGTCGCCGGGGTGGGGGGCTTCTTCTTGACCGGCGTCCCCGGGCCCTTCTTCTTCGCGCCCACCGTCTTCTTCGCGGCCACTGCCTTCGTCGCCCTGGCGCGAGGGGCCTTCGTCGCCTTCCCGTTCGCCTTCGTGGCGTTCGCCGCCTTCGCAGCCGAGGCGGCGCGCCGCGGGGCCGCCTGCTCTGCCACCTCGTCGTCGGCCACCGCGCCCT
>CAZCWA010000116.1:7224-12544 GCA_964502265.1 uncultured Myxococcaceae bacterium
GCGGCGCGCCGCGGGGCCGCCTGCTCTGCCACCTCGTCGTCGGCCACCGCGCCCTCGTCCTCCACCGGGTCGGGGGTGCGCCTTCCGGTCCTGCCGGCGGCCTCCTCGCGGGCGGTGAAGTTGCGGAGGGCGGACTCGGCCTTCTGCGCGCCCTTGTCCACGAGATCGGCGACCTCGACCGCGGCCTGCTTCGCCCACGCGCCGACCTCGCGGGCGCGCGCGCGGACCTGCTCCTGCTTCTCCGGATCCTGCACCTGTTCCACCAGCCGCTGCGCTTCGGTGCGGAGGTCGTCGCCCATCCTCTTGAGGTCGTCGCCCGCGCGCTTCAGGAATGCCCGGAACTGCTCGTCCCACCCGCTCTGCGCCATGTGTGTCCGCCTCCGCTATCGTGCCGTCGCATCTCGACGGCACATTCAGGTGAATGGCATTTAGGACCCCGCCGTCTGGTCGGCAAAGGCTTTCAAGGAGGAACGCATGAGGTTGGTCATCATTGCAGCAGCGTTGGTCGCGGTCGCACTTCCCCTCACGGCGCACGCGGATCGAGATCGCGACCACGGCCGCCGCGGTCACGGGGACGACGCGGTGGCGGTGGATCGTTCGGACCTGATGCGGCGGCTCGCCGAGGTGGAGCGGCTGGTGGAGGCCACGGCCGCCGAGTCCAACAAGAAGCGCCGGCAGGAGCTCGCCCGCCGCGCCGAACGCGAGCTCGCGGATCTGAAGCGGATGACGCGGGAAGCACCGAGGGTGCGCGACCTGGCGCCGCCGCCTCCGCCCGTCGTTGTCCGGCCCCCGCCGCCGCCGCCGAGGCCCGTGGTGCAAGCCATCCACCCGCAGAGCCTGCAGCAGTTGAAGGGCGCGCTCGCGCGTGAGTCCTTCGCCCGGGACCGGCTCCGCGTGCTGGAGAGCGCCGCGCCGGCGAACTGGTTCGTGGTCTCGCAGATCCAGGAGGTGCTCGCGATGTTCGAGTTCCCGAAGGACCGCCTCCGCGCGATGGAGCTGCTCAAGCCGCGGATGCTCGACCCGCAGAACGGCTACCACCTCTACGGCTCCTTCGACTTCCCCGCCGACAAGGCGAAGCTGAAGCAACTGCTCGAGACGTGAGCGTCGTATGACCTGCGTCCATGTCGCGCTGGCACCGGTTCGCAGGTCCCCTCCTCGTCCTCCCGCTGGTCATCTGGATGGTGACCGGCGTGCTCTTCCACGTGAAGCACCGCTACGACGAGGCGTACGAGCCGCTGCGCGTTCCGCCGCCGGAGGGCACCTCGGTCTCCTTCGCCGGCGCACGAATCTCCGCCGCCGAGGTGCTCGCATCTGCCTCCATGGATGCAGCGCCCGGCACGCAGCCCCAGCTCATCGCCCATCCGCGCGGCGTCCCCGCGTGGGTGGTGCCTTCCACCGATGCCGCTCCGTTGCTCATCGACGCGCGAACCGGCGAACGGATGCCGCCCGCGAGCATGGAGGAGGCGCTCTCCTGGGCGCGCGCGGCGGTCGAAGGCTCGCAGCACGCGCACCGCTACGGCGACGTCGTCGGGCACGAGGAGGTGGGCGCTCTCGGTCCGGCGCTCGCCGTCCGCTTCTCCGGCGGCAAGACGGTGACCGTGGACAGGCTCACCGGCGAGGTCACCCAGACCGGCGCGCTCAACGACTTCATCGACTGGACCTACCGCCTGCACTACCTGCAGTGGACGCCGTGGAAGGCCGTCAACGTGGCGCTGGTCGGGGTGGCGGTGCCGCTGGTGCTCCTGCTCGCGCTCAGCGGGCTGTGGATGGTCCGGCGGCCTCACCGTCCTGCGCGATGACCGCGTGAACCAGCAGCCACCCGGTAGGCCGCACGCCCAGCGTTCCGGCGTCGGTTATCGGCCCATCCCGCCATGTCCATGCTTCCGGGAGCGCCCGGCGCGCCCTTTGGAGGAACGACATGGCTGACGAGAAGAAGAGGTCCCCGCGATCGATCCCCGGCCCCGACTACGAATTCCCCGACGCGAAGATCCGCATGTTCGAGAAGGACTCGAAGCCGGACTTCCCGAAGATGATGCGCAAGGCGCCGGACGGAGCGCCGAACATCGTGCTCATCCTGCTCGACGACGTGGGCCACGCCTTCCCCTCCACCTTCGGGGGCCTCGTGCGGATGCCCACCGCGGACCGCATCGCGGGCATCGGCCTCAAGTACTGCCAGTTCCACGTCACCGGCCTGTGCGCGCCCACCCGCGCGGCGCTGCTCACCGGGCGCAATCACCACTCGGTCTCCACCGGCGTCGTCGCGGAGATGGCCACCGGCTACCCGGGCTACTGCGGCATCCTCCCGCGAAGCTGCGCGACGATCGCGGAGCTGCTCGGGCCCAACGGCTACGCCACCGCGTTCTTCGGCAAGAACCACAACGTCCCGGACACGCACACCAGCGCCGCAGGCCCGTTCGACCACTGGCCGCACCGCCGCGGCTGGGACCACTTCTACGGCTTCATCGGCGGCGAGACGGACCAGTTCTACCCGGCGCTCTTCCGCAACGAGACCCCGGTGGATCTGCCGCGCACGCCCGAGGAGGGCTACCAGCTCAACCGCGACATCGCCGACGAGGCCGTCCGCTGGATGCGGACCCAGAAGTCGCTCACCCCGGACCGCCCCTTCCTCATCCACTTCGCGCCCGCCGCCGCGCACGGGCCGCACCAGCCCCCGCTCGACTGGCGGGGCCGCAACAAGGGCCGCTTCGACATGGGCTGGGACAAGTACCGCGAGGAGACCCTGCAGCGGCAGATCGAGATGGGCGTGGTGCCACCGGGGACGAAGCTCTCGCCGCGCCACGCGGAGATCCCCGCCTGGGACAGCTACAGCGACGAGGAGAAGGCGCTCTTGGCGCTGCAGATGGAGAACTACGCGGACTACCTCGAGCACTGCGACCACGAGATCGGCCGGCTGGTGACGACGCTCGAGGAGCTGGGCGAGTTCGACAACACGCTCTTCGTCTACATCCTCGGCGACAACGGCTCGTCCGCCGAAGGTGGCCTGCACGGCACCATCAACGAGGGCCTCACCATGCAGGGCCTCGCGCCCACGCTGGCCGAGAGCGCGCCCTTCAAGGACGACTGGGGCAAGCCGGGCACCTGGCCGCACTTCGCCGCCGGCTGGGCGTGGGCAGGCGACACGCCGTTCCAGTGGATGAAGCAGGTGGCCTCGCACTTCGGCGGGACGCGCAACGGGATGGTGGTGAGCTGGCCGTCGTGGATCGCCGACAAGGGCGCGACCCGTTTCCAGTTCCACCACGTGATCGACATCGTCCCCACGATCCTCGACCTGCTCGACCTCGAGCCGCCGCAGACGGTGAACGGGGTGACCCAGCGGCCCATCGAAGGCGTGAGCATGGCCTACACCTTCGACCGCGCGAACGCGGAGGCGAAGACCCGGCACACGGTCCAGTACTTCGAGATGATGGGGAACCGCGCGCTCTACATGGACGGGTGGATCGCGAGCTGCCGGCACGGACGACTGCCGTGGGAGACCTCCGGCTCCTCGGACTTCGCGAAGGACACCTGGGAGCTCTACAACGTCGACGACGACTTCAGTCAGTCCGAGGACCTCGCCGAGCGCCACCCCGACAAGCTGCGCGCGCTGCAGGACCAGTTCCTCATCGAGGCGGCGAAGTACAACGTGTTCCCGCTCGACGATCGCTTCAGCGAACGGGCCGACGTCACCCTGCGCCCGAGCCACTTCTCCGGCCGCAAGGAGCTGACCTTCTACCCGGGCATGGTGCGCATCTCCGAAGGCAGCGCGCCGCGCTTCTCCAACGTGAACCACACCCTCACCGTCCACGCCGAGCTCCCGGAGGAGGGCTGCGAGGGCGTGCTCATCTGCATGGGCGGGGACATGGCCGGGTGGAGCCTCTTCATCGAGGACGGGCACCTTCGCTACCACTACAACTGGTTCTCGCTCGCCCGGTACGACCTGCGTTCGGACGAGAAGCTGCCCACGGGCAAGGTCGAATTGCGGCTCGAGTTCGAGTGCGACGACGTCCAGAAGCGCGGCGGCCCGGCGGAGGTCCGGCTCTTCTGCAACGGCCAGCCCGTGGCGCAGGGGCGCATCGAGAAGCAGGTGCCCGGCCGCTTCAGCGAGAGCCTGGACGTGGGCGAGGACAAGATGTCGCCGGTCTACCCGGGCTACCGCGACCGGCTCCCGTTCAAGTTCACGGGGAAGCTCGAGCGCATCGACGTGCAGCTCGGCGACGCGGCGGAGCTGACCACCGGCGAGCTCATCGAAGAGCACCTGCGGGCGGACTAGGACATGCAGACCTTCCTCCAGTCACTCCTCGACCTCGTCATCCCGCTCTTCGCCATCTCGAGCATGGCGTCCGTCGGAGCGGGCAACGAGCTGCGCGAGGTGACGCTTCCGCTGCGGCGGCCGGCGATGCTGGTGACCGCGCTGCTCGCGAACTTCGTCGCGGTCCCGATCTGGTCGGTGCTGTTGATCCGCGCCTTCGACGTGCCGGAGCCGTACGCGATCGGCCTGTTCCTCATGGGCTGCGCGGCGGGTGCGCCGTTCCTCGTCGCCCTCACGCGCATGGCGAAGGCGGACGCGGCGCTGGCCGGGGGCCTGCTGCTGGTCCTCCTCCCGATCTCCATCGTCTACATGCCGCTGGTCATCCCATGGGCCCTGCCGGAGGCGAACGTGAACGCGCTCGCCATCGCCCGGCCGCTGGTGACGACGATGCTCCTGCCGCTCGCATTGGGCGTCCTCTTCCGGTTGAAGTTCAGGCGCCTGGTCCCGAAGGTGATGCCGGTGCTGCGGAAGGTCTCGCAGTACGCGCTGCTGGTGCTGATTGCCGCCACGGTGCTGACCAACGCGGAGTCCATCGTCAGCCTGCTGGGGACGCCGGCCATCCCCATCGCCGCGCTCCTGCTGCTGGGCGCGGTGCTGATCGGCTACGTGGGGAGCGTCCGGGGCATCGAGCGCCGGGTCATCCTCGCGCTGGGAACGGGGCAGCGGAACGTGGCCGCGGCGATGATCGTCGCCACCAGCAGCTTCACCACCACCGAACCCCTGGTGATGGTGGTGGTGACGTCCATCGTCGGCTTCGCGATCCTCTTCCCCGCCGCCCGGATCTTCCGGCGCCAGTTGGAGAAGCGGGACGACGCGAGCGAGATCGGGTTCGCAGATCGCCGCCGCCGCGCGTGAGTCAGTTCGCCGCCGCCTGTCCCTTCATCCCCTCACGCACGCGCTCGAGCAACCTCGCGGCCTCGCGCTGCGGATCGCGGCTCCACTCGGTCGCATAGAGCCGGTGCATGCGCCAGCCGAGCCCGCGCAGGACCTGACCGCGCAGCCGCTCCCGAT
>CAZCWA010000117.1:0-12506 GCA_964502265.1 uncultured Myxococcaceae bacterium
TGGGACCGCGCCGCTGCGTGCTGGCGCACCCGGCGGAGAGGAGCAGGGCGGGGACGAGGATCGCGAGCGCGCTCTTCATGAAGCCCCGGAGGATACGAAGTCACCCCGCCCATCCCCAAACGCGGGGCAGGCGGTGCCGGGTCATCAGGCGGTGGGCCGAGCCTCCGGGGAGGCCCCGGCCCGCTCGCCCGCCGGGCTGAGCACGAGGTGCTCCAGCAGCGAGGACGCGACGCGCTCCGGCGCCTCGATGGGCGAGAAGTGCCCGACGCCGTGCAGGTAGTCGATCACCGGCGGGTGCACGAAGAGGGGCTCGAGATCGCGGGTGAGCTCCATGCCCAGCGCGAAGTCCTCGGTCCCCCACACCAGCCGGAAGGGCGCCTCGATGCGCGGCGGGCTCCGGAGCAGCCGCTTCAAGCCGGAGGGCGTGAGCGAGCCGCGGATCATCGTGCGGTAGTAGGCGAGGGCGCACCTCGTCGCGTGCAGGTCCGAGAAGTTCTGCGCGTAGGGAGCAGCGCGATCCCGGGTGAGACGCGAGTCGTCCTTCATCGCCCGGCGCATCAGGGCGGGGATGCGGCGGCCCTGCTTCGAGGAGAGCGCGCGCTCGGGAAGGAAGGGGAGCTGGAAGAAGAACATGTACCAGCTCCGCGCGAGCTGCTGCGGCCGCCACAGCTTCCGCGCCATCACGCTGGGCGGCGGGCAGTTCACCACCGCCAGGCGCTCGATGCGGTCCGGATGGTGGGCGGCGGTGTGGTAGGCGATGGCCCCGCCCCAGTCGTGCCCCACCAGGTGCGCGCGGCCTCCGCCATGCCTCTCGCGCAGGTGATCGATCAACGAGACCACGTCGCCTGAGAGCGAGTCGAGATCGTAGCCCTCGTGCGGCTTGTCGGTCTGGCCGTAGCCGCGCAGGTCCGGCGCCACCGCATGCAGTCCCGCGGACGCGAGCAGCGGGAGGAGGTCCCGCCAGCTCTCGGAGAGCTCGGGGAAGCCGTGGAGGAGCACCACGCGCGGGTGGGAGGGATCGCCCGC
Organism: uncultured Myxococcaceae bacterium; assembly: GCA_964502265.1. GTDB lineage: Bacteria > Myxococcota > Myxococcia > Myxococcales > Myxococcaceae > JAFAFL01. The sequence goes on from CAZCWA010000117.1 coordinate 1,027, forward strand.
CTCGAGACCGCCCACGGTGAGGTGGGGGAGCTGCGCGGTGAAGGAGCGGACGCCGGCGGAACCCGTTCGCGAAGTGGTCATGCAACGCACCATAGCCGCACGATCTCTTCGGACCGGGCGGCGTGCAGCGGATCGTCCGGATCCGACGATCGCCGGTGCTTCGGCCGGACCTCGCGCGTCCACTTCACCTCGAGCCCCGCCTCGCGGACGAGCGCTTCGAACGCTCCCGGCGGCCGAAGCCCGAGCCGCTCCGCGAGATCCGAGAGGATGATCCAGCACTCGCCGCCTTCGACGAGGTGCGCCCGGGCGCCGGCGAGCACCCCCTTCAGGAACGCGCCGTCGGGATCGTAGACCGCCCGATCGAGCGCGGTGCGCGGCTGCTCCGGAAGCCAGGGCGGGTTGCTGACGATCAGGTCCGCCGGGGCGCTCTTCGGAGGAAAGAGATCGGCCTCGTGGACGGTGAAGCGATCGGAGAAGCCGAGCCGCTCGGCGTTGTCCTTCGCGCAGGCCACCGCGCGGGGATCGACGTCCGTGGCCACGACCTCGCGCGCGCCGCGGGCCAGCAGCAGGAACCCCAGCACGCCGGTCCCGGTGCCGAGGTCGAAGACGCGCTTGCCTTCGGGCGGCGGCGCCAGCGCGAGGAGCTCCGGGTACTCGCCGCGCGTGGGGGCGAAGACGCCGTAGTGCGGATGCAGACGCCCGGGCAGCCCCTCCACCTCGAGGCCCTTCTCCCGCCACTGCGCCGCGCCCGCCATGCCGAGCAGCTCGCGCAGCGGGGCCACGGTCGCCTTGGGCTCCGAAGGCTCCGAAGGATTCGAAGGCTCCGGGGGCGGCGGTCCCCACACCGGCTCGCATGCGGTGCGCAGCGCGATCCCGCGGCGGAGCGCCACCCGGTACTCTGCGTCGAGCGGCACCAGCACGCGCGAGAGGATCCGGTGCTCCTCGGCGCGGCTCGCCCGCTCGCGGCGGAAGGCTTCGGCGGGCGTGAGGGGGCCCGGAGACCCGCCAGAGCCGGAACGGGGCGTGGCGCGCTTCGACAGCCGCCTACCCAGCGCCGCGAGGAGCTGGCGCGCGTTCACGAAGTCGCCCGTATAGAGGAGGAACTTCCCCTGGCGGATCGTGCGCATCGCCGCGTCCGCGGTCGTTCGATCGTCCGCCACGACGAGCTGGGATGGGGAGGGCGGAGGAAGCCCCGCTTCGGAACGCCAGCGCGCGACGTGCTCGGCACCACGCTCTCTCCACCTCACGACCGCTGGCTCGTCTGACATGCGGGCGCTCATAACGCGGCTTCCGCCGTGCACCCAAGCCGTTACAGTGCCGCGCGTGCGGTCTCACAGCGGTCCGGACCTGAAGGGCCGGTGCAAGACGTGTCGGGTGATGGAGGACTGGTGCCTGTGCGCGCTGGTTCCGCGGGTGGAGAACCGGACGCGCGTCATCGTCCTCCGGCACTTCCACGAGGAGCCGAAGACGACCAACACCGCGCGCATCGCCGGCCTCGCGCTGCAGCGTTTCGAACTTCGTGACTGGTTCCCCCGCAACCCGCTCGACGTGGACGCGCTGCTGGACGGGAAGGGGCTGTCCTGGGTGCTCTATCCCGGCGGCACCAGCGGCGATCCGTCGCGCGAGAAGCCGGACACGCTGGTGGTGCTCGACGGCACGTGGAAGCAGTCGCGCAAGATGCTCCACCACCACGCGCCCTTGCTGCGCCTGCCGCGCTGGGGCGTCCCAGGTCCCGCGCCCGCGGTGCTGCGCCTCCGGGCCTCACAGAATCCGCACGCGCGTTCGACGCTCGAGGCCATCGCCGACGCGCTCAACGTGCTCGATGGTCCGGAGGTGGGGGAGCCGCTTCGCGCGCTGCACGACACGATGGTCGAGCGCATCCTCAAGGCGCGCGGGATGTACCCGAAGAAGGCGGGCTAACGACGGGGCGGCCGGCTCAGCTCGGCCCACAGCCCGGTCAACCTCGCCTCGGAGGCCAGCGCCTCGTCAAAGGAGGGGCCGTCGGAGACCCAGTGCTGCGCGTTCTCGAGCACCGCGCGCTCCAGGAGCACGTCCTCGAGCAACACGTGGAGCTGCGCCTCGTCGAGCCCTGCGGCGCGAAGCCAGGCCTCCTCGTCACCGGCGGCAACGTCGTCCCCCAGCCGCTCCGCGATCCAGCGTGCGCGCTCCTCCGCGATCGCCTCTGCTTCGATGGCCAGCCCGCGCGAACGGGCCCAGGCCGAGAGCAGCATCCTGCGCAGGCCGCGGGCCACGAGCTCCGGCGCCTCTTCGAGCGCGCGAAGCGCCGGCATCACCGTGGCGGCGGTGGGCGATCCCTGCAGCCGCTTCGAGCGCACCAGGGAAGAACCCAGGGCCGTCCGCGGGTCGAGCCGCATCGCCGGAGGACCCGGCCGCTTCCGGCGGTGGCTCGTTGCGCTCGCGCGTGGGCTCACCGCCCGCTCCACGCGTTGCAGGCACGTCCGGGCGTCCTTCGCCTTGAGGTCATGCAGCTCGAGCTGGAGAGGCAGGCCCGCGCCCTCCAGCACGCTCCGCCATGTCCGCTCGCGGAAGTGGATGCCCGAGGCCACCTGCACGAGCCGCCGCGCCTTCTGAGGGGTGAGCCGGCGCGCGCGCATCAGCTCCTGGGCGGTGTGCCGCACGTTCACCAGCGGCACCGTCAGCCCGCGCCACCCGAGCTGCGCGTCGGCGTGGATCAGCGCCACCTCGTCGTCGCCGGTGAGCCGGCCGTCGCGGTACGCGCCGAAGATCTCGCCCACGCCCTCCATTCCGTGCGTGTGCAGCTCCGAGGCCCGCAGCGCACCCATGCTGGACGCGCCGAACACGCGCACCCCCGCCGCCAGCGCGGAGAGGATCTCGTGGTGCCAGACCGACGGCTCGGATTCGAACACCCCGTCAATGAGCGCGATGACCTGGGGACGCGCCTCCAGGGCCCGCCAGATGTCTCCCTGACGTGCAGGGCCCCTCAGCTCGACCGACGGGGCCAGCCTCCGCGCCTCGTCCGCGGGAAGGGACGGCCCGAGAAAGACGATCGCGCTCAAGGTGCCGGCGCCTGTACGACCTGAGCAGGCCGCTCGCGTTCCTGCCGGCGCAGCTCGTTCCAGAGCCAGCTCGCCTGCGCGAGGCCCTTGCGGCTCTCCTCCGAGTCGTACGCGACCGACCCCTTCATTCCCTCCGCGCGCACCAGCACCTCCGAAGGCCCGACCGCGACCAGCGTCCCGTCCGCATCGAACGCGGTGGCGAGGAGGAGGTGCACCACGCGATCGAGCTGAACCTTCTCGAACGCCTCGCCCTTCACGGACACCCACAACGGCTGCCCGAGGTCGCCGCACGCGATCGCGACGTTCTCCTCGTGCTGCGCGAAGCGGATGCAGCTCTTCGCCTCGAGTGCGCGGGACCAGGTGTCGCCGCCGTCGTCCGACTCGAACACGCCCTTCAGCGACGACACGTACAGTCGCTCACCTACCGCGAGCACGCCTTGCAGCATGTCGTCCGGCGTCGGCAGCGCGGCCCACGTCCTGCCCCCATCCCGCGTCGCGAGCAACGTCCCGCAGGCGCCCACCACGAAACCTCGGCGCTCGTCGGTGAAGGAGGCGCTGAAGAAGTTGGCGCGGCGCGGAAGGGTGAGTGCGCTCCACTTCCCCGAGTCCGTCCGTCGATGGCCCCGGCCCTGATCGTCGAACACGAAGAGCGTCCGGCCGGCGTAGGCGGCAGCGAAGATCGTGGCGCGCTCGGGCGGGTCCTCCACCCGCCAGCTCCTGCCGCCGTCGAGCGAATGCGCGAGCTTCCCGAAGCCCACCACGGTGATCTGCTTCCCGCCCCGGTCCACCGCCACGCCGAGCATGGGCACGCCGGTCGTCGCCACGGTCTCCATCTTGCCCGCCCGGTAGCGCCGGACGGTGCCGTCCACGCCGGCGAGGATGAAGGCGTCCCCCACACGCCGGATGTCCACGAAGCCGGAGCCGCGCAGCCCTTCCATCCCGATCGGCTTGCGGCACGCGTCCGGTGCGGGCGAGGTCGCCACCTTCGCTGGCACCAGGTTCCGCTTCCGCGAAGGCTCTGGACTCACCGCTTGCACCTTCACTGCGTTCTTCGCGGCGGGCTCCTCCGAAGGCGCACGGATGACCCGCGGCGCCGGCACGGACGACTGCGCAGGCGGCCGGGCGTCGAAGCGCTCGATGGCGCCATCGCGGCCGTAGAGGAAGAACAACGCCTTCGTCACCGGCGCTGCCGCGAGCCACCCGCCCTTGTCGAAGCGCGTCCAGGTGCGCCCGCCGTTCCAGGTCGCCATGTCCTCGTCCCTCCGGCCCGCGACGCGGTGGAGCACCGCGCCCTTCACGCCCACGGCGGTGGCGCGCCCGTTGCGGACGTCCACTCCGTATAGAGGCCCTGCCACGCCGCTGGTCTTCTTCGCGGTCCCCGTGCGGACGTCGAGCTGCCAGAGCCCGTCGTCGCCCACCGCGACGACGTCGCTGCAGCCCTCGCTGGCCACGTCCCACAGATCTGCCGCGCCCGCCTCACCGGGTTCACCCGCGGCGCCGCCCACCACGCGCAGGAGGCCACGCCGTCCCGCAACCACCACCGTGGTGGGATCACACCGCGTCAAGGATGAGGCCGCGCCGCCCGCGCCGCCCACGAGCTGCAGCTCCCCGGCGCTCGACCACCGGTAGAGCCATCCGCCGGCCGCGAGCGCGACCTGCTCTCCACTTCCGGCACGTGCCTCGGCGTCGACGAAGTCCGGTGACTGCGACAGGGCGACGGCGGCGACCAGCGCGATCAGGTGCATGGGGTCAGCCTATCGCGCATCAAAGCAGCAGGTCCGAGAGCAGGAAGGAAGGCACCACCACCTTGATGATGTGCGCGGGCAGCGTTCCTTCGGCCACGTCCACCGCGACCACCGCGTCCGCGTCCGTCTTCCGGATGCGGCGGAGCACCTGGACGATCGCGGCGGCGGCGTCCTCGGCACGCACATCACGAGGGAGGCTCGCCGGGCTCCGGGTGGGCGGAGTGGAACGCAGCAGCGCCGTCACCTCCTGCGCCTGCGCATGTCTCGTTCGCCACGCATGGTCCACGTCCTCGCGCGCACCGTGGATGTCGGTGAGCCTCGACTGCGCAGCCTCGAGGAGCGCGGAGAGGAACGCCTCGTCGCGCGATGGCCGGCACGCATAGCCCGCGGTCATCGGGATGGGGCCCTCCCCGCGATCCAGCAGCAGCGCCCCTGCCACCGGAAGGCCGAGCGCACCCGGCACGTCTTCCTCCGGCGCCAGGTCCAGGAGCACGACCTCGAACCCCGTCTTCTCCAGCGCCTGCACACGGGCCGCCGTATGGGGAAGCAGCCGCGCCTGGGGGATCACGCGCCGTGACAGCAACGTCTCCACGTCCAGGCCCACCGGTGCCGCCCTCGCGAGCTGATCGCGCTCGCACGCCTCGAGCAGCGCGTGCAGCAGCGCGGGCTCGCGCTCGGTGAGGTGCGCGCCCATCCCGTTCGTCGTCCAGCCGATCGCCACCGCGCCGAGGTCCGTTCCCTGCGGCGGGCAGTGGATCGCCTGCGCCGGCACCCAGGCGCGAGCGCCGCTGAAGAGCTCGATGCCCTCCCGCCACGCCATCCGCACCGAGGGGTCGGCAAAGGTCTCCGCCGCCTCCGCACCGGCCGGGCCGAGGGTGTCTGCAGCGACGACCCGGGCCTTCTCTTCAGAGGAGAGGAGCTCCTCCGCGCTGGCCCACCGCAAGGACGCAGCGCGCACCGTCTCCGCCGCGGCGAGCTCAGCCGCCTCGAGCACCGCGCCGCGCGCCGCGTCCTCCCAGGTGAGCCCCTTGCCGTTGCTGACCTGGAGCACGTGACCTGCGGGACGCACGGCGCACGCGACCTCCACGCCGCAGCGATCGAGGCCCGTCACCCGCGCCACCCGCGTCACGCCCACCGCGCGCCGAAGCGCCTCGAGCCGTCTGTCCACGCGACCTTCTACGGCCGTTTCCACGTCCGGGCCACGGCGCGCACACGGCGGCGGGGCTCGGAGGGCGCGGAGCGGGCGGGGATCGCCGCGCCCGGAGGCAGCCGCAGCACCATCCCCGGTGCGAAGCGTGCGGGATCATCGAGCAGCGCGAGGTTGTAGAGCTGCAGCTCGCGCCAGCGGCCAACGGAGCCCAGCAGCGCGCGCGCAACGCTCGCCAACGTGTCGCCGGGCTGGACCGTGTACGTGAACATGACGTTCTCCCGGCCGTGCCCCCGGCGACCGAAGCGTGGACGGAGCGGGATGTTAGCCGCGAGCCGGCGCGAAGGGAAAAGGGCAGGCAGGCAGACCGCGCGCCTCGCCGCCGGGCCGCCAACTTCCGCTGGCGCATCTTCGTCTCAACCGTTAACCCCGACGTCGCACACCGCACCTGGAGGACGGATGGCTGCCCCGATCGATCTGACGGTTGAGAAGTTCGAGGAGACGGTGACCCAGGAGGGCATGGTCCTCATCGACTGGTGGGCGCCGTGGTGTGGTCCCTGCAAAGCCTTCGCGCCCACGTATGACGCGGTGGCGGCGGAGAACGCGGACGTCGTCTTCGCCAAGATCAACACCGACGAGCAGCAGCAGCTCGCGGGCGCCTTCAACATCCGCTCCATCCCCACGCTGATGGCCTTCCGTGACGGCGTGCTGCTCTACTCCCAGCCCGGCGCGCTGCCGAAGCAGCAGCTCGAGGACCTGGTGAAGAAGATGCGCGACCTGAACATGGACGACGTCCGCAAGGAGATCGCCGCCCAGAAGGCGAAGCAGGGAGACGGCGGCGCCGAGGCGTAGTGACGCCTAACGGGGCAGCCGCCGGTTGCTCCGGTTCTTGTTCAGCGCCCCGCCCACGAAGAGCAGCACCAGCGCGCCGATCACCGCGCCAATCCACCCCGCCGCGCGCAGGGTGAACAGCGGCCCACCGGAGATGAGGTTCCCCAGGAACCCGCCGGTGAACGCGCCGCCGATCCCCAGCAGCGTGGTCGCGAAGCAGCCCATCTTCTGCTCGCCCGGCATGATCGCCCGCGCGATGAGCCCGACGACGAAGCCGAAGGTGATCCAGCCGCACAGCCCGAGATTCTCCATCCCGCAATCATCGCACGGGAGGTGAAGCCGCGGTCCTCCCGTGTGATAGGCGGTGGAGCATGAGCCGGGCCCCCCTCGCAGCGCTCCTCCCGACCGGAGCGGATCGCGCCGCCACCTCCTCCGACGACGTCCTCGATCGCTTCATCTCCTGGGTCGCTTCCACCGGGTTGTCGCTCTATCCGGCGCAGGAGGAGGCGGTCCTCGAGCTGCTCTCCGGCAAGCACGTGGTGTTGGCCACGCCCACCGGCTCCGGCAAGTCGCTCGTCGCCACCGCGCTCCACTTCAAGGCGATGAGCGAGGGCCGCACCTCCTATTACACCTGCCCCATCAAGGCGCTGGTGAACGAGAAGTTCTTCGCGCTCTGCGAGGTCTTCGGCGCCGAGAACGTGGGCATGCTCACCGGCGACGCGAGCATCAACCGCGAGGCGCGGATCATCGTCTGCACCGCGGAGGTGCTCGCCAACCTCGTGCTGCGAGACGTGGCCCCGAAGGTGGACTACGTGGTGATGGACGAGTTCCACTACTACGGCGACAAGGAGCGCGGCGTGGCGTGGCAGCTCCCGCTGCTCGGGCTGCCGAAGACGCAGTTCCTCCTCATGTCCGCCACCCTCGGCGACACCACGGCGATCGAGCAGCAGCTCACCGCCACCACCGGCCGCGAGATCGTCTCCGTCCGCAGCGGCACCCGCCCCGTCCCGCTCGACTACGACTACCGCGAGACGCCGCTCCACGAGACGATCGACGACCTGGTCAAGCGCGACAAGTACCCGGTCTACGTCGTCAACTTCACCCAGCGATCCGCGGCCGAAGAGGCGCAGAACCTCATGTCGGTGAACTTCTGCTCGAAGGAGGAGAAGGAGGCGATCCGGCAGGCGCTGTTCGGCTTCAAGTTCGACACGCCGTTCGGCAAGGACGTGGAGAAGTTCGTGCGCCACGGGCTCGGGCTGCACCACGCGGGGCTTCTGCCCAAGTACCGCCTGCTGGTGGAGAAGCTCGCGCAGCAGGGCCACCTCAAGATCATCTCCGGCACCGACACGCTCGGCGTGGGCGTGAACATCCCCATCCGCACCGTGCTCTTCACCCAGCTCTGCAAGTTCGACGGCGAGAAGACCGCCATCCTCGGCGTGCGCGACTTCCACCAGGTCGCGGGGCGCGCGGGCCGCAAGGGCTTCGACGACGAGGGCAGCGTGGTCGTCCAGGCGCCCGAGCACGTGATCGAGAACATGAAGCTCTCGGCCAAGGCGGCGCAGGGCAAGAAGGTGGTGAAGAAGCAGCCCCCGCAGAAGGGCTACGTGCACTGGGACAAGAGCACCTTCGAGCGCCTGGTGAAGGGCGTCCCCGAACCCCTGCAGTCCCGCTTCGAGGTCACCTTCGGCATGCTCTTGAACCTGCTGCAGTCCGATCCCTTCGAGATGGGCGACGGGTACGCGCGGCTGGTCGGCTTCATCCTCCGATCTCACGAGCGCGACTGGAACAAGCGCCAGCACCTCAAGACGGCGGCGCAGTACTTCCGCACGCTGAGGAACGCCGGCATCGTCGAGTTCTTCCGGCGCGGCGAAGGGGAGAACGGCGTCCGCGTCCGCGTGGCGCCGGGCCTTCAGCGCGAGTTCTCGCTGAACCAGACGCTCTCGCTCTACCTCGTGGAGGCGCTGCAGCTCCTCGACCCGGCCACGGACACCTACGCGCTGGACGTGCTCACCCTGGTGGAGTCGATCCTCGAGAACCCGGACGTGGTGCTCTACGCGCAGCGCAACAAGGCGAAGGGGGAGAAGGTCGCCGAGCTGAAGGCGCAGGGCATGGAGTACGACGACCGGATGGCGGAGCTCGAAAAGGTCGAGTACCCCAAGCCGAACCGCGAGTTCATCTACGGCACCTTCAACACCTTCGAGGCCGCGCACCCGTGGGTGGGCCAGGACAACATCCGGCCCAAGTCCATCGCCCGCGACATGGTGGAGCGCTTCTATTCGTTCAACGAGTACGTGCGCGAGTACGGGCTGCAGCGCTCGGAGGGCGTGCTCTTGCGCTACCTCTCCGAGGTCTACAAGACGCTGGCGCAGAACGTGCCGGAGTCGCACCGCAACGAAGAGGTGGAGGACATCATCGCGCAGATGCGGGTGATGCTCCGCGCGGTGGACTCGAGCCTGCTCGACGAGTGGGAGCGGATGAAGGATCCCGCCCGGCTGCTCGCCGAAGCGGAAGCCGGCGCCGCTGCTGCTGCCGCCGCGGATGCCCGCCTCGGCGGCCCGACCCCCTTCGACCCGCGCCGCGACCTCAAGAAGTTCAAGGCCCGCATCCGCGCCGAACTGCACCGCCTGCTCAAGGCCCTGGCCACGAAGGACTGGGAGGAGGCCGTCTCCGCGATCCACCAGCCGGAGCCGGAGGGCGAGCGGCAGTGGACGCCGGAGCGGATCGAGGCGGAGATGGGCCGCTACTTCGAGGAGCACCCGTCGGTGGACCTCACGCCTCGCGCGCGGACGCCGGCGATGACGGTGCTGATCGAGGAGCGGCCGAGGGTGTGGACGGCGCAGCAGAAGATCATGGACCCCGAGGGCGAGGTCGACTGGATGATCGACTGTGAGGTGGACCTGACCTCCACTGGGCCGGACGGCGCGCCGAGGGACTTCGACGCGCCGCTGATCGCGCTGCGGCGCATCGGGACCTGAAGCCGCTACGCCTCGCCGCCGGGGACGTACGCCACCTGGAGCGTCTTCCCCTTCAGGTCCACGCGCGGCTTCGAGATCCACCGGCAGGGCACGCAGCAGCTCGCCGCCCCGTGCGGCGTCATCCGGATCGCGAGCGGACCGCCACAGGAGATGCATCCCTGGGGGAGCTCGAAGTCCGCCGACTCGTCTGCGTTCCGCGTGATGGTCAGCTCATGCATGCATTGTGCTTAACGCAGGGATCGACCGGCGCAAGGCGACCCGCTCGTGACGCTCGCCCGGCCATCGGTCGAGCACGTAAGACGGAGGGATGGACGCCGAGCTGCGAAGAGAGGTTCGACAACTGACCACCCGCCTGGGGGACATCGTCCGCGAGCAGGCCGGGGCGAAGGTCTTCCGGGCCGTGGAGGACATCCGGCAGCTCTCGCGCGAGGTGCGCCGCGGCGGGGGCGATGCCGCCTTGCGACGGCTTCGAAAGCGCGTGGCCGGGCTCGACGAGGCGGACGCCTACGGGGTGGCGCACGCGTTCAGCCTCTTCTTCCAGCTCGTGAACCTGGCCGAGGAGCGGGCGAGAGCGCGCAGACTCGACGCGCGCGCGGCGCCGGCGAGATCCCTGGCCGCGCTCTTCGCGGAGCTCAAGCGCAAGCGCGTGCCCACAGAGCGGGTCGCCGAGTGCCTCGAGGCGCTCTCGATTGAACCGGTGCTCACCGCGCACCCCACCGAGGCCCGGCGGCGGACGGTGCAGAACCACATGGTGCGGCTGGCGCGGGACCTCGACTCGGGGGACGAGGTGCTGGACGAGGTGCTGGAGACCCTGTGGCACACCGAGGAGGTCCGCGATCACGCGCTCACGCCGCTGGACGAGGTGCGCAACGCGCTCTTCTTCTTCGAGCACGCGATCTTCGAGGCCGCGAGCCGCTTCTACCGGACCTTCGATCGCGAGCTGGCGAAGGCGTATCCGGGGCTGCGCCGCGAGCGCGCGTTCCTCACCTTCGCGAGCTGGGTGGGCGGCGATCGCGACGGCAACCCGTTCGTCACCCCCGAGGTCAGCAGCGAGACCGTGGCGCTCCACGCGGAGACGGTGAGGGTCCACTACGCCCAGGAGCTGCGCGCGCTGATCGACGAGCTCTCGCACGCGGTGCCGGACGCGCCCTGTCCACCTCGGCTCGAACCGGACGCGGAGGGCCCAGGCCGCGGCCACCCGGATGAGCACCTGAGGCACGCGCTGGCGCGGGCGCTGGCAATCGTGGAGGCGCACGGGGACGCGCAGGCGGGCCGCGGCGAGGACGTGCAGCGCCTGCAGGCCGAGCTGGAGGCGGTCTGGAGCAAGCTCGATCGGATCGGCGCTGCGCGGGCGAGGGACGCGCGCCTGAGCGCGTTGATGGAGAAGGTCCGGACCTTCGGCCTGCACCTCGCCGAGCTCGACTTCCGGGAGGACGCGGGGAAGCTGGAGGACGCCCCGGAGGACGTGGACGCGCAGCTCGAAGCGCTGGGCCGGCTGCAGGGGACCTACGGCGAGGCCGCCGCGCACCGCTTCGTGCTGAGCATGACCACGCGGCAGGAGCAGATGAAGGATCTGCTCTCGCGCGCGGAGGCCCGCGGGATCACCGCGCTGGACGTGGTGCCGCTGTTCGAGACGGTGGGCGACCTCGAGCGTGCGGCCACCATCATGGACGCGCTCTTCGGCGACAAGGCGTACCGCGCGCACCTGAAGCGGCGGGGCGGGGTGCAGGAGGTGATGCTCGGG
>CAZCWA010000118.1:0-12455 GCA_964502265.1 uncultured Myxococcaceae bacterium
ATCACGGTGCGCGCGCCCGGAATGACTGTGCACGCGCCCGGAATGCCTGTGCGAACGCCCGGAATGCCTGCGCGAACGCCCGGAATGCCTGTGCGCGCGTCCGGAATGCCTGTGCGCGCGCCCGGAATGGCTGTGCGCGCGCCCGGAATGGCTGTGCGCGCGCCCGGAATGCTTGCGCGAACGCCCGGAACGACCGTGCGAACGACCCGGAATGACTGTGCGAGCGCCCGGAACGGGTGCGCTCAGCGCTTCTTCTCCAGCTCGCGGAGGATGGCCTCCGGGTCGTCCTCGCCGCCGGAGAGCTCGAGCACGCCCTCCTCATTGACCGTGTACTCCGCCCGCGGCGCAGACTTCCGGGGCGCAGGCGTGGACACGGCCACGGCGGGAACTCGAGCGGGCGCGCGGACGACCGGGGCAGCCGGCGACGGCATGGGCGGCGGCGGCAGTCCCTCCCCTCCCGACAGCTCGACGGCCCCGAACGCGCCCTCGTCATCCTGAAGCTGCGGCGCGGAGGGCACGTGCCAGTCGGTCTTCCTCGCCAGCCACTCGCCGTAGCGGGCGAAGGACCACGAGCCGTCGGCGGCGCCGGTTTCGATCACCTGCTGGAGCTTGAAGAACTGGCCTGCGCGGATGAGGGCGCGGGCGGCGGTGGAGGCCATCAGGACCTCGCATTCGGGGACGCGGATCCCGCGGTCGGGGCGGTACGAGAGCCGCTGCGCGATCACCGCCACCAGGCTGTCCGCGAGCTGCGCGCAGACCGCGCTCTGGATCTCGGCTGGGAAGGAAGAAGCGATCCGCTGCAGCGCCTCGGCGGCGGTGGACGAGTGCATGGTCGCCAGCACCAGGTGTCCGGTCTCCGCCGCGCCCAGCGTGAGTCGCATCACGTGCGGCTCGCGCATCTCGCCGACCATCAAGACGTCCGGGTCCTCGCGCAGCGCGTCGATCAGGGCCTGCTCGAACGACGGCGTGTCCCGTCCCACCTCGCGCTGGCGGATGAAGCTCTGGCGCGGCGTGAGCGCGTACTCGATGGGCTGCTCCACCGTGATGATGTGCCGCGGCTCGGAGAGGTTGAGCTCCTGAAGCAGCGCCGCCTGGGTGGACGTCTTCCCCGAGCCGGTGGGCCCGGTGATGATCACCAGCCCGTTGGAGGGCTGCACGACCCGCCTCAGGTCCGGGTGCAGGTTCAGCGTCTGCAGCGTCGCCTGGAACGAGGAGAGCAACCGGATCGCGAAGCCCACCCCGCGCGCCGAGCGCAGCACGTTGATCCGGCACCGCGTCCCCGCCACCGTCCGCGAGAGATCCCACGAGCAGCGCGCGAGGAACTCGGGCCAGTTCGCCTCGCCGACGACGGCCCGGGCCATCTGGCTGAGGGCGGCCGGCGCAATGGGCTCGCCGAAGGTGCGCAAGGTTCCGCGGATCCGCAGCGCCATCGGCATCCCCCCCTCGAGGTGGATGTCCGAGGCGCCGCGTTCGCGGGCTGTCTGGATGAGCGATTCGAAGGTCATGGCGGGAGTGTGCCGCCCTAACCCACCCAGGTGATCGTGTACTCCCGGGGTTCGCCCGCCACCGTCACATCGACCGTGTCCCCGGTCCGCTTGCCCATCACCGCGCGGCCGATGGGCGAGGCCGGCGTCACCACCGAGAGGAAGCCGTCCCCATCGGGCCCGGTCAATTCGAGCCCGGCACCGGCGGGTGCGAGGAAGAACGTCCGCCCCTCCTGCTCCTCGTCCTCCACCTCCACCACCGCGCCGAGCACGATCGGCGATCCCTTCGGCAGCGGCCGGGGCACGAAGCCATCGAGCGCATCGAGCTCCTCGCGCGCGCGCACCGATCGCAGCGCCTGACCCTTGGCGATGTTCACCGCGCGGTTGGCGCCGCTGCGGGCATCCTGGGCGGCCTCGGAGTGGGCGCGGTGGGCGATCTGCACCGCCTCGCGCAGGCGGGCCCCGAGCTGTTCGCAGAGGAAGAGCTTGTCCATGAAGAGGCCGATGCTAGGGCCGCGCGAGGCCGACGCAAGAAGAGGCCCCCGCCCTGGCCGCGACGCCAAGACGGGGGCCTCCGGGGGTTGGTCCTTCGAGTTCGACTAGAGCTGGCAGGTCCCGTTGGTGCAGGTCTCGCCGGCGGGGCACTCGCAGTTGGCGACGCAGGCCTGTCCCGAGCCCTGGGGCGGCGTCTGCGGGTTGCAGTAGCCGATCACGCAGGAGTGTCCGCCGGGGCAGCCCGCGTTGGAGGTGCAAGGCTTGGCGCACGCGCCGTCCACGCAGTCCTGTCCCTCCGGGCAGTCCACGCCGGAGGTGCAGGCGGGGACGGGCGGCGTGGTCTTCGGCTGGCAGACGCCGCTGCGGCACTCCTCGGTGGCGGGACACTGCGAGTTCGACGTGCAGCCGAGGAAGCAGGTGGCGTTGATGCAGTACGCGCCCACGCCGCAGTCCGCGTGCTTGGTGCAGGTGGAGGGCGGGATGTTGGTGCCGCCGTCCTGCGCAGGCGTTCCGCCGTCGGTGCCCGGCTGGCCCACGCAGTAGTTGTCCTCGCACGAGCAGCCCGGCGCCGAGCAGTCGGGGTTCTTCGCGCAGCGCTCGGTGCAGACGCCGTTGATGCAGGTCTCGCGGTGGCCGCAATCCGAGGAGGTGGAGCAGGCGGTGGCGCCCGGCGGGATGGGCTTGCAGAAGCCGCGCAGGCAGTACTCGGCGCTCTCGCAGTCGCTGTTGTCCTGGCAGGGACAGGGCGCGTCCGGATCGTCGAGGTCGTAGCCTCCGCCGAGACCTCCTCTGTCATCCCCGTCCTGGAGGTTGATGTAGCAGCCCGAACCGAAGGCCAGCGCGGTCAGCGCGAGAAGGGGAACGGCGTTGCGAAGGTTCATGTGCAGGAGTCCTCTGTGAGTGCCAGACCGGCCCGTCCGGCTCCGGAGGCCTCTGACGCGCGAGCTGCCGGGATTGATCAAAGAAATCTGCACGGATGATTTTTTGATCGACTCATCCGGCCGCGGCGACGGACCCCTGCTGCGGAGGAGACGCAGTGCTCGCAGGGTTCATGGACACGGTGACGGACATTCGCGGTGAATCGACTTCGGTGACCGTCCGTCGCATGGTCTCGCGAGGAGGAAGGACCTTGTCGTCGTCGTCCGCGGGGGCACAGCCGATCGGTACGCGGGAGGCCGGTGCCGCGCCAATGCGTGCGGGCTCGGACGAGGCGCATCTGTTGGAGCTGGTGGCGCGGGTCCGGGAGAACGACCTGCTCGCCTTCGAACGCCTCTACCGGCTCACCCGGGACGACGCCGCCCGGACCCTCCGGCACCTGGTGGGAGGAAGGGCGGACCTCGAGGATCTGCTCCAGGACGTCTACCTCCAGCTCCTCAAGGCGGTCCGCAACTTCCGCGGCGAAGCGCGCTTCAAGACCTTCCTCTATAGGGTCTGCGCCAACGTGGCGATCAGCCACCTGCGCTGGCGGCGGCGGCGCCCCGAGGACGTGATGGCCGAGCTGCCCGAGCGCGCTTCGGCAGAGCCCGGCCCGGAAGACGAGGCGCAACGGCGGCAGGCGGCGAAGCTGGTGGAGGCCGCGCTCGAAGGTCTGGCGGCGAAGAAGCGGATCGTCTTCGTCTACCATGAGCTCTGCGGCATGGGTCCGGAGGAGATCTCACAGGTGGTCGGCGCGCCGGTGAACACGGTGCGCTCGCGGCTGCACCATGCCCGGCTCGAGTTCCACGAGCAGATGCAGAAGCTCCTCGCCCGCCGCGCGAAGACCGGAGGTGGCCATGCGCTGCGCGGATGACGCCGTGCTGTGGCAGGCCGCCGAAGGAGACCTCTCGGCGGAGGTCGAGCTGCAGGATCACCTCCAGGGCTGCCCGTCGTGCAGCGAGCGGCTGGCCTCGGTGCGCACCACGCGCGCGGTGCTGCAGAACGCGATGGGTGCTTCGCCGCGGGTGGACTGGACGCGGACGGACAAGGCCGTGCTGGGCGCGGCGGCGGAGGCGCTCTCGCGCAGGCCCTGGTGGCGGCTGGCCTCGCTGGAGTGGAAGGTCGGGGCCGTGGGCGCGCTCGCGGCCCTCGTGCTCGCGGTCTGGGTGGGCGTGAACCCGGGCGGGCCAATCGCCGGTTCGGAGGAGGTTGGGGAGGAGGCGCCGGTCATCGCGGTGCAGTCCACCGTCGAGTCCGCCGAGGACGCGCACGTCACCGAACGCACGAGCCCCGAGGAGTCGCTCCTGGCGGGCGAGTCGCTGAAGGAGGGCGCACGGGTTCGGACGGCGCAGAAGGGCAGCGCGATCCTCAGGCTCCCGGACACCAGCCGCGCGCGGCTCGGGGCGGGAAGCACGGCCACGGTGCGCAGGGCGAGGCCGGATGACGTGGGCCTGGAGCTCGAGGCCGGCGAGCTGGTGGTGCAGGCGGCGCACGTGCCGCGCCAGGCCTTCCTCGTGGACGTGGGCGTGGCGCAGGTGCGCGTGGTGGGGACCGCCTTCCGGGTGAACCGGAGCGGCGAAGGGATCGAAGTCTCGGTGGCGGAGGGCAAGGTGCAGGTCGAGCCGCGCGAGGGCGAGACGCGGATGCTCGTCGCAGGAGAGCGCGCGGTGCTGGACGCGAAGGGCGCGTGGGTGCGGACGACGGCGCTGGACGGTGAAGACGGGCGCGCGTTCGAGGCGCTCGGCGTGCACGTAGAGGTGGCGGTCCCGAAAGCAGCGGTGCCGACAGTGGCCGAACGACCGGTGCCCCCGCGCGAGACGAAGAAGAAGGCGACGCGTGTCCCGCCTCGCGGGAGTGCTTTGGCGGAAGCGGTGCAGGACGAAGGCCCTCCCGCGCACGAGGAGTGGGCCACGCCCGAGTTCAAGAAGGGGCCCATCGCCGCCGCGCGCGCGCCGGGTCTGGCGGAGCGGGCGAAGGCGTCCGGGCTGCCGGTGACCGCCGAGGGCCTGTTCCTCCAGCGCGCCGGAGAGTCCCTGAAGCAGGGCCGCTGCGGGAGCTTCCTGCCCGGCCTGCAGGACGTGGTGGAGGTCTCCGAAGACGTGGCCGCCCGCGAGCGCGCGCGGATCCTCAAGGCCCGGTGCCACGACGAGCGGCTCGAGCCCATCCTGGCGGAGCGCGAGTACCGCAAGTACCTCGAGGACTTCCCCCGCGGTCGTCACGCGGCGGAGGCGCGGCGCGCGGTCGAAGGTCCCTAGCCTCCCCCGCCCTGCGTCCGGGCAGACGGCTCGTCCTGCCGCGTCACTGGCACCGCATCGTTCCTAACTTCTCCGGTGAACCCGGGCGCCGGAGGCTCTTGCACGTCTCAGCGCCCCAACCAGAGAGGACTTCCGACATGAACCGCGACAACTGGAAGGGGAAGTTTCAGTCGCTGAAGAGCCAGGTGAAGAGCAGGCTTCAGAACCGGGGCAGCTCTTCGCGCGGGCGGACCAGCACGCCCCCCAGCAGCAGCTCCGGCATCCACTCGAACCCGGATCGCAACATGGGGATCGGCGGGATCAACCGCGACATGAACCTGCCGCGGCGGTAGCTCGGGCGGCGGTCGGGCCTGCCCGGCCGCCCCTTTGAACGGCCGGCTGCGGAAGACGTATGGTGCGCGCCCACCCCACGCGAGCGCACCTTGTCCGAAGTCATCCTGACCGGCATCAAGAAGGCCTTTGGCGAGACCCACGTCGTCAAGGGCGTCGACCTCCACATCCAGAGCGGCGAGTTCCTCGTGATGCTCGGCCCATCGGGCTGCGGCAAGACGACGCTTTTGCGCCTCATCGCAGGCCTCGAGCAGATCGACGAGGGCGAGCTGCGCATGAACGGCCGCCGCATGAACGACGTCGCCCCGCGCGATCGCGACACGGCGATGGTGTTCCAGTCCTACGCGCTCTACCCGCACATGTCGGTGCGCGAGAACATGGCGTTCGGGCTCACCCTCCGGAAGATGCCGAAGGACGAGATCGCAAGGCGCGTCGACGAGGCCGCGCGCCTGCTCGAGCTGTCCCACCTGCTCGACCGCAAGCCGAAGCAGCTCTCCGGCGGACAGCGCCAGCGGGTGGCGATGGGACGGGCCATCGTGCGCGCGCCGGCGGTGTTCCTCTTCGACGAGCCCCTCTCCAACCTCGACACCGCGCTCCGCGTGCAGATGCGCGGCGAGTTGGCGCGGCTGCACCGGCGGCTCGGCGCGACGATGATCTACGTCACCCACGATCAGGTGGAGGCGATGACGCTCGCCACCCGCGTGGCCGTCTTCAACCAGGGCTACCTGCAGCAGGTCGGGCACCCGCTCGAGCTCTACAACCGCCCCGCGAACCGCTTCGTGGCCGGCTTCCTCGGATCTCCGTCGATGAACTTCCTCACCGCCCGTCGCGAGGGCGCGCTCTTCCGGGGCGAGGGCTTCACGCTGCCTGCGCCGGCCGAGGCGGAGCGGTTGGAGGGTTCACAGGGAGAGGTGCTGCTCGGGCTGCGCCCGCAGGATCTGGTGGTGGGCGCGGACGGTCCCCTGAAGGGCGAGGTCGAGGCGGTGGAGCGGCTCGGCTTCGACGGGTTCGTGTTCCTGAAGACGGCGGCGGGCCCTCTGGCGGCGCGCTTCGATCGCGGCGTGAACGTGCAGGTCGGTGAGACCGTCCACGTGGCGCCCTCGGAAGACGCGCTCCACGTCTTCACCGCGGACGGAGCGAAGGCGCTGCGGCATCCGGCGCTGCGAGGGGACGAGCAGATTCCCGGACACACGGCCGGGGCGGCATCGTGATCCTCCGGAAGGGGCTGGGCCTCGCGCTGGCGCTGGTCTGCGCGGCGCCGGCGGTCGTCCACGCGCAATCCGGAGAGCCGCTGAAGCTCTGGCACGCCTACCGCGGCGCCGAGGAGCAGGGGCTCGCGCGCGCGGTGGAGCGCTACACGCAGCAGACGGGAGAGAGGGTCCAGCTCCTCGCGGTGCCGTACGACGCGTACTCGTCGAAGCTCTCCTCGGCGATTCCGCACGGCGTGGGCCCGGACGTCTTCATCTTCAACCACGAGCGCCTGCGCACCTTCCACCGCCAGGGCCTGGTGGCGCCGACCGACGCCTTCATCGACCGCGCCGCCTACCTGCCCTCCGCGCTGGAGGCCTTGCAGCTCGAGGAGGGCGGCGGGACCTGGGGCTATCCCCTCGCGCTGAAGAACGTGGCGCTGTTCGTGAACACGAAGCTGGTACCGAAGCCGCCGGCGGACACCGACGCCTGGCGCGCGCAGCTCGCGGCCTTGTCGGATGGGGCGAACAACCGCTTCGGGCTCGTCTACGAGTCGAACAACTTCTACCTCCACGCGCCCTTCCTCTTCGGCTTCGGCGGCGAGCTCTTCGACGAGGAGGGCGCGGCGCAGTTCGACACGCCGGCGATGGCGCGCTCCTTCGCCTTCGTGAAGCGGCTGCAGGACGAGCGGCTGATGCCCGAGGAGGTCACCGGCGCGCTGGTGAAGTCGCTCTTCAACGACGGCGGCGCGGCGATGGTGATCAGCGGGCCGTGGTTCGCCGGCGAGATCGCAGACGGCATCCCCTGGGAGGTGGTCCCGCTGCCCATCGTCAGCGAGACCGGGCTTCCGATGCGGCCGTACCTCGGCGTGGAGGCGGCGCTGGTCTCGCCGAAGTCCGAGCGGCTGGAGTCTGCGCAGCGTCTCGCGCGCTTCCTGTCACAGGGTGAGGCGGCGGTCATCCGTGCGCAGGTGGGCCGGCAGATCCCCGCGGACCTCGCGTCGTACGAGACCGAGGCCATCCGCAACGACCCGCTCATCGCGCAGTTCAGCGCCTCGGCGAAGCACGCGGTGGCCATGCCGACCACGCTGGAGATGGCGCGGGTGTGGGAGCCGATGAAGCTCGCGCTGCAGGGCGTGCTCCGGGGCGGCGTGCTCCCAGAAGACGCGGGCGCCCTGGCAGACCGACGATACCGGGCGCTGCACCGCGGGACGCCGGAGGAGGCCTCGCCCATTCCCTGGCTCGTCGTGGGCGCGCTGCTGGTGTTCGGCGGCGTGGGCTACGCGCTGTCGCGGCCGAGGCACCGGCTCTCCTTCTCCCGGCGCTATCCGGATCTTCGGCGGGCGATCGCGTTCATGGCGCCGGCCACGGTGGGCCTGCTGGTCCTGGTCGCGGTGCCCTTCGTGATCGGCATCGGGCTGTCGCTCTTCCACCACGACGCGGGGCGCTATTCGTTCGTCGGGCTGGCCAACTTCACCGACATCCTCTCCTCGCGCGGCTACAGCATCACCGACCCGCTCTCGTTCTACTTCACGCTGGTGGTGACCATCCTCTGGGCGCTGGTCAACGTGGCGCTGCACGTGGGCATCGGCCTCTTCCTCGCCATCCTGCTGAAGGACCCGCTGCTCAGGCTCAAGGGCATCTACCGCGTGCTGCTGATCATCCCGTGGGCGATCCCCAACTACATCACCGCCCTGATGTGGAAGGGCATGTTCCACCGCCAGTTCGGCGCCATCAACGGGCTGCTCGAGTGGGTGGGCATCGAGCCCATCTCCTGGTTCACCCGCTGGTCCACCGCCTTCGCCGCCAACGTGGCCACCAACACGTGGCTCGGGTTCCCGTTCATGATGGTGGTGGCGCTCGGCGCGCTGCAGTCGATCCCGCAGGACCTCTACGAGGCCGCCGAGGTGGACGGCGCGTCGAAGTGGACGCAGTTCCGCCGCATCACCCTGCCCCTGCTCCGCCCCGCGCTGTTGCCGGCGGTGATCCTCGGCACGGTGTGGACCTTCAACATGTTCAACATCATCTACCTCGTCTCCGGCGGAGACCCGGGTGGAGGGACGGACATCCTCGTCAGCGAGGCCTACCGCTGGGCCTTCGAACGCAACGAGCAGTACGGCTTCGCCGCCGCGTACTCGGTGCTGATCTTCGTTGTGCTGCTCGGGTACTCCGCCTTGACCCGGCGGCTCACCCGGGGCGCCGAGGAGGTGATGGCGTGAGCGCGCCTGCCCCGTCACATCTGCCGGCAGAGAAGGACACGCCAGACCTGAAGCTGGCGCCGCCGGCACCGTTGAGGAAGCGCCGCGCCCGGCCGCTGTGGCACTCGTTCGCCCTCAACGCGGTGCTGGTCTCGGCCTGCGCGGTCACGCTCTACCCGGTGCTCTGGGTGGTGAAGATGGCGGTCTCCCGCATCGACGGGATGTCGCTCACGCCCAATCCGTTTCCCGCGCCGGACGAGGTCACCCTCGAGAACTTCCGCGCGCTGCTCTCGGCAACGGACGGGGACGGACGCTGGCTCTTCGGCCACCAGCTCTTCGCCAGCGCCCTCGTCTCGGTGGCGACGACCGTGGTGGGCCTGCTGCTGGCAGTGACCGCGGCCTATGCGCTCTCCCGCTTCCGCTTCCCCGGGCGCGAGGCGTCCATGCAGTCGCTGCTCATCTCGCAGATGTTCCCCGCGACGATGATGATGGTCCCGCTCTACGCGATCCTCCAGAAGCTCGGGCTGCTCAACAGCCTGGGCGGCCTCGTGCTCGTGTACTCGACCACCTCGCTGCCCTTCTGCGTGTGGATGCTCAAGGGCTACTTCGACACCATCCCGAAGGAGCTCGAAGAGGCCGCGACCATGGACGGCGCCTCCTCCCTCCAGATCTTCGTGCGGGTGGTGCTCCCGCTGGCGAGGCCGGCGCTGGCCGTCACCGCGCTCTTCTCGTTCCTCACCGCCTGGAACGAGTTCATCCTCGCTGCCACGCTGCTCAACGACGCCTCGCGCTACACGCTCCCGGTCGCCCTGCGCATGTTCGTGGGCGAGTACAACGTGGAGTGGGGCAAGTTCGCGGCAGGCGCGCTGCTCGTCTCGGCCCCGGTGATGGCGCTCTTCTTCGCGCTCCAGAAGCACCTCGTGGGCGGGCTCACCGCGGGCGGCGTCAAGGGCTGAGGTTGGGGGGCTAGGCCGCGCGCGGCGGCTGCGCTAGGACCCGGCCCACATGCACACGCGCACGCTCAGCCTCCTCGCCCTCCTCGCCACCGCGATGTTGTCGACGGGATGCCCGGACGATCCCGAGCCCGGCACGCCCGATGGCGGCGGCGAGAGCTTCCCCGCCCCGGTGCTCAACGCCGTCTCGCCCACCGCAGGTCCGCTCTCCGGCGGCACCCTCGTCCTCCTCTCCGGCGAGCGCTTCCGCGAGGGCGCCACCGTCCGCTTCGGCGGAACGGAGTCCACCGACGTCACCTTCAGCTCGCCCAACCGTCTGTCGGCGAGGACGCCGGCGCGGATGCAGGCGGGCCCGGTGGCGGTGGAGGTGAGAAATCCGGACGGCCAGACCGCGACGCTCTCCAACGCGTTCGTCTACGAGGACGGACAGGTGGCGGTGATCGCCGACGCGCGGCTGCTCGGGGAGGCGCGGGTGCTCGACGAGAGCGGCGCCGCCACCGTCTCCCACGAAGTCTTCGCGCGGGTCCACGTCCCCGGCGTCACCGACGGCGACGGCGCGGGCAGCGGCGTGCGCGCGCAGGTCGGCTTCGCGGAGGACGGCGAGTCCCTTTCGCTGGAGCAGCTCACGTGGACGGACGCAGCGTACGACCACGATCTCGAAGACGGCGACGTGTTCAAGGGCGCGGTGCAGGTGCCCGGTGCGATGGGTGACGACGTGAAGCGGTACGCGGTGGCGGCGCGCTTCTCGCTGGACGACGGGCAGAGCTGGACGGTGGCGGATCTCGACGGCGCGGCGAACGGGACGCAGCTCTCGCAGCTCCGGCGGCTCGAGGTGGGCCGCAACCGGGTGGACTGGTGCCGGATGGGCGGACAGACGCAGGAGGCACCGCCGAACCTCTCGCTCACCGTGGGACAGCCGGGGCCGCTGGTGTTCGTGCAGCTCTGGGAGCCCGGTGTGACGACCGCGGAGGGCGCGGGGGCAGGCCTCGAGGCGCAGCTCGGCATGGGCGCGCCACAGACGGATCCGCGGACGGACGCGAGCTGGGCCTGGGACGCGGGCGAGTTCAACGTGGACACCGGAAGCGGCAACGACGACGAGTTCCGCGCGGTGCTGCCGAACCCCGGCGAGGGCAGCTACGCCTTCGCGTGGCGGGTGCGCATCGACGGCGGCCCGTGGCGGTACTGCGACGCGGACGGCTCGGGGGCGATGTCGACGGACTTCGAGCCCGCGCAGATGGGCCGGCTCACCGTGACGCCCGCCGCAGCGCAGATCGACCGGTGCCGGCTGCAGTTCCCCGCCACGCTCACCACCGGCGAGGGCGCCCCGAGCGCGCCGATCTACGGTCAGGTCTGGGCGCAGGGGTACACCGACTCGGCCGGCCAGGGCGGCGGCATCACCGGCGAGGTCGGGTACGGGCCCACCGGCTCCACGCCTTCGGACGGCACGTGGACCTGGAGCGCTGGCACCTTCAACGTGGACGCGGACACCGGCGCGGCGGACGAATACCAGGGGACGATCCTCGGGCCGCCGGCGGGGACGTACGACTTCGCCTGGCGCTTCCGGCTCGGGGGCGGCGAGTGGACGTACTGCGACCTCGATGGGAGCGAGAGCGGGGGCTACAGCGCCTCGCAGGCCGGCGTGCTCACCGCGGTGCCGCCGCAGCCGTCTTGCCGGCTGGTGGAGGTCCGCCAGGCAGGGACCACTCAGCCGGTGACGGCGATCGCCAGCGGGGATCCAATGGAGGCGCGCGCGGGCGTGCTCATCCCCGGGGTGACCGCACAGCCGGGCGCGGCGCCCAACGTCCTCGCCCAGTTCGGGGTGGGCACCGACGGCACCGACGCCTCGGCGAGCACCGACTGGGGCTGGACCGCGGCCACCTTCAGCCGCGACGACGCGACCACCGGAGAGGACGTGTGGGGCGCGACCTTCCACGCCGCCTACACCGGCAATCGCGCGGTCGCCTTCCGCTACAGCACGGACAGCGGGGTCACCTGGACGTACTGCGACAGGGACGGCAGCGCGAACGGCTACCAGCCCGCGCAGCAGCACGCCGTCCCGGTGACGAAGCACGGGGACATCGACTACTGCAACCTGCAGTGGCCGTACACGGGCACCAATGGAGACACGGTGTACGGGCAGCTCTACGAGGCCGGCACCACGCCCAGCGCAAGCGCCGCGAGCGCCGAGGCGAGCTTCGAGGTGCAGCTCGGCTGGGGCCGCGAGGCGGAGGATCCGGGCCTGGCGTGGACCTGGATCCCCGCGACCTTCAACGTGAACCAGGGGAACAACGACGAGTTCCAGGCCACGCTCGGCGGGCTGCCGGAGGGCGCCTGGAGCTACACCCTGCGCTACCGCAAGCGGCCTTCCGGCGGCTGGTGCTATGGCGACCTCGACGGGAACGGATCCGGGTCCACGCTCAATGGCTTCAACGGGCAGAACGACTCGGGCGGGCCGAACCTCGGGCAGGCGACCGTCGCGCCGTAGGTGCTTCCGTGGGCGGAAAAAAAACGCGCGTGGAGGGTGTTGACACGCGGAGGGCACGTCGGTAGAAGCCGCCTCGTTGTTCGGGCGGGACGGACATCGGTGGGGCGGATAGCTCAGCGGTAGAGCGTCGCCCTTACAAGGCGAGGGTCACAG
>CAZCWA010000119.1:0-12359 GCA_964502265.1 uncultured Myxococcaceae bacterium
GCGGATTCATCCGATGCGCCTTTAGGAACCGCTCCATCAAGACGGAGAGGTACGGAGGCCTCAGGGCGCCTCTTCGGAATCATCCTCCTCCGGTTCCGGTCTCGGCCCTGGCGGGACCTGGGGTGGGGGCGGATGAAACACCACATCCTCGAGGCGTACCCATGCATCGAACAACGGGGCACGCGGAGGATCGCCTGCGATGCCGGGCACCTTGCGCAGCCTGGCGCGGGCTTCGTCCTCGACGTGACGGAGTTCCACCTCGGTCTCGCGCGTGAAGGTTCCCCACGACGTCTCCCCACCGCGCGCGAATACAGGAGCGCCGGCGCGGACGGTGGCGGCGCCCTCGTAGAGGATCCGGCCCTCCGGTTTCGACTCGCCCCAGCCGTGCGAGCTTCCACCGGGGCTGCTCCGCATTCCGATTCCGTAAGCATCCATGTCGATGGCGCGCAGCTCGCTGCGCCGCACCCAACCGCGTGCGGTGACGCCGAACGCCTTGCGTTCCACGAGGCGCCAATCGCCCTGCCGCCGCACCACCGTCACCGTCACGCAGTCAGGACACGACGGACTCCGGATGGTCCGCGCGAACGCGCCCTTCTCCGGCCGCACACGGAGCCGAAGCTGGCCTTTCGTCCCCAGCAGTTCGTAGAGCTGCACCGACTCGCCGATCTCTAGAGAGTCCTCCCACAGTGACGGTGCATCCGCGAGCCGCACCGCGAGCGCGGAGCACGGCACGCGTACGTTGGTCACCGCCTCGTTCGGTACGATGGAGTCGTCGTCGTACGCCTCGTACGCCTCCGGATCGAGTGCCGCGTGTGCCATCACCGCTCCCCCGTCCACCACGCGCGGGTTCGCCAGCCACGCGCCGCGGCGCAGCGTCACCAGGCCGTCGCGGGTACGGACGTCGCGTTTCACCTGGAGCCACAGGTTGCGGTGCTCGGCTCGGAAGGCGATGGGGCCTTCCACCTGGAGCACAGCGGGGCGGCGCGCCTTGTACGGCAGCGTCACCACCAGCTGCACGTCCAGAAGGTGCAGGGTGAAGGGATCGCCACCACGTGGCCGCACCGTCACCGGCTCTGCTCGCCCGAACGAGGCCTGTCCGCGCACGACGCACGGTGCGCTGGCCCCAACGACGAGCGGCCAGAGAGCGGTCATCACGGCCCATGCGGGCAGGAGAAGAGCGCTTCGATGGAGCCTCGCCTGGCGCCGCATGGCCGCAATCTACACGGGCCTCCGCCTTGGTCTGCGGGCTGGCTGGGCAGATGTTAACGGGCGTTAACCTGCGCCTCCGTCACCGGACGCCACGGAGGGCGAAGTCCACCCACTGCCAGTAGGGCGAGAGCGGGTGGCGGAAGGCGAGGTATCCGCCGGCGATCGCGTAGGCCCAGACGGCGAGCCAGGCGACGCGATGGCGGCGCGGATCCGACGACGGTGCACCTTCGGCGAGCAGGAGGACCGCGGGCGCGAGGAGGACTGCTGCGTGCCACCAGCCGTGCGCGCGGTCGGACAGCATCGCGGCCAGGGCGGTGAGGAGCGAGAGCGCGGTGAAGGGCGCGCGGGCCCACAGGAGCACGCCGAACGTCCCCAGCGAGAGCGCGGAGAAGAGCGCCGCGTTGAGCTTCTTCGACACGTGCACCGGGTTGTGCGCTGGGATGGTGTCCAGCGTCTGCGAGACCACCACCGCCGCCAGCGCCGCGGGGACGAGCAACACCACGGCTGCGGCCAGAGGCGCCCACGTGCGCAGCCCCTGAGCCCGCCCGTGTCCCCGCTCCCGCCACAGGTCACGAAGCCAGAGGAGCCCCAGCGGCGCCAGGGACAGGGCCCGGAAGTGCAGCGCGCCGGAGACCGCGGTCGCCACCAGTGCGAATCCCGTGTGTCCCGCCCGAGCGAGGGCCACCGAGAGGAGCGCGGCTGCGACGAAGAGCACGTCATAGAAGCCGTTGGCGCCCATCCCCAGCATGAGCGGGGCGAAGACGAGGAGGAACCCGCCCAGCGCGATGCGGCCGTGCGACTTGAAGAGGACCGCCCCCAGCACCGCGCCGAGCCACGCGATGGCGCTCCAGGCCAGCACGAGCAGCATGTGCGCGCGCTGCGGCGACACCACACCCTTCGCCTCGATGAACGCGAACGGCCAGTGGGCGAGGACGCCGAGCGGCGGATAGGGCGCGGTCCTCTCGGGGAAGAGGCCGTCGTGTACGCCGCACGGAAGCGACAGCCCCGCCGTCACCTCCGAGTACGGCCTGCGGTAGATGTCGAAGCCGTGCTCGAGCAGCGCCAGCGACTCGGACTGGTGACGCAGGTGGTCCGTGTAGTGGTTGCAGATGTCGCCGTGTCGCTCGGATCCACGCCACGCGACGACGGCGAGCCACAGAAGCCCGCCCGCGATCGCCAACGCCCATCCCCGCCGCGTCACGTACGGGCCAGCTCGTAGAGGGCGATGTTCACCGCGGCCGCCAGGTTGAGCGACTCGATGGCCCCGCTGCCGCGGATGGTGAAGGGCTGCACGGCACCCTCGGGCAGGGCCTCGTGTGGGACCCCTCGCGCCTCGTTGCCGAAGAGGTAGCAGTCGAACGCGCGGAACGACGGCGAGGTCACCGGCTCGCCCGCCATGTCCAGCGAGGCGATGCGCCCGAAGCGCTCCGGCAGGGTCGCAAGCGCCACCTCGCGCTCGATGGGGACGTGGAAGATGGCGCCCATGCTCGCCCGCACCACTTTCGGATTGTACGGGTCCACGCTGCCGGGGCTGAGCAGGCAACGGAACCTGCCGAACCACGCCAGCCCACGAAGGGTGATGCCGAGGTTGCCGGGGTCCTGCGCCTCGTGGAGGTAGATGGCCCGCTCGTTCTCCACCGGCGCGGGCGGCGGGAGCATCGGCACCAGCGCGATGATCCCCTGCGGCGTGCGGGTGTCCGCGATCTGCTCCATCTGCCGGTCGGTGACGCGCTGGGTGGTGAACGGGCTCTCCCAGTGCGCGTAGGCGTCGGTGACGAAGAGGTGGCTGGCCAGAAGCGCCGGCTGCCGGGCCGCGGCCCGCTGCAGCTCCAGCACCAGGTGCTCACCCTCGGCGAGGAAGTGGCCGAAGCTCTCGCGGTACTTCTTCTGGTGGAGCTTTCTCAGCTCTCCCAGCTTGATCGACGGTTCCGGGAGCGGCGGCGGCACAGCGCGCGGAATCTGACGGAAGAGCTCGACGGTGGCAAGGCTCGGTCGCGCCTTTCGGCTACCGTCCCCCGCCCCCATGCACAGACAGACCTTCGGTTGGTGGAGCGAGCGCCTCCAGATGCACATGCCCATCGTGCGCTACGGGCACTGGGGACCGGCGGTGTTGCTCTTCCCCACCTGGGCATCGAACCACCTCGAGGCCGAGCAGAAGGGCCTCATCGGCGCGGTCTCGCACCTGATCGAGGCCGGCCGGGTGACGATCTTCACCATCGACAGCATCACCCCGCATTCGTGGTGCAACGACGGCGTGCCCATGCCGCTCAAGGCGCTGCGGCAGGCAGCGTACAGCGCCTACGTGGAGGAGGAGGTCGTCCCCCACATCCGGATGGTGCTCCAGAACGCGAACGCGCGGGTGCTCGGGGCGGGCGCCTCCTTCGGCGCGTTCTTCGCCGCCAACGGGCTTTTGCGAAGGCCGGACCTCTTCTTCGGGATGGTGGGGATGAGCGGCGTCTACGACCTCGAGCACCTGCTGCACGGGTACTCGGACGGCAACGTCTACTTCAACAACCCCGCCTGGTATCTGCCCGGCATCCAGGACGAGGCGCGCCTCAACGCCATCCGCACCTCTCCCATCCACCTCCTCACCGGGCAGGGACAATGGGAGGTGCCGGCGCAGACCACCCGCTTCGCCGACAGGCTGTTCGCACGCGGCATCCGGCCGAACGTGGAGGTGTGGGGCCACGACGTTCCGCACGACTGGCCGTCCTGGCACCGGATGCTGGAGATTGCGCTGCGCGAGCGGCTCGGCTGGTGACGCGGGCTACGCGTCCTTCACCACGCGCGAGAGCACCTGGGCGGTGAAGTTCACCAGCGGGATGACGCGCTGGTAGTTCATCCGCGTGGGGCCGATCACGCCCACCGCGCCCACCATCTGTTCGCCCACGCCGTAGGGGCTGGCGATGACGGTGACCTCGCCCGCCGAGGAGAAGTCGCTCTCCCGGCCGATGAAGATCTGCATCTCCCGCGCGCGCTGGACCCGGTCGAGCAGCTCGAGCAACTGGGTCTTCTCCTCCAGCGCCCGGAAGAGCAGCCGCGCCCGCTCCATGTCGCCGAGGTCGAGGAAGGAGCCGGTGCCTTCGACGTGCAGCCGCTCGTTCTTCGTCACCTGGGTGGCGGCGATGCCCAGCGCCAGGGCCTTGCGCGCGAGCTGATCCCAGGCCGCCTGCTCGCGCTCGAGCTCGGCCTGGATGCGCGTGCGGACCTCCTCCAGCGGCGCCCGCGAGAGCAGCTCGTTGAGGTAGTTCGCGCTGCGCACGAGGTCTTCCGGAGAGACGCTGAAGTCCACGGTGAAGACGCGGTTGGCCACCTGCCCGTTGGCCGCCACCAGCACCGCCAGCACGCGGTTCTCGCGCAGGCGCACGAACTCGATGCGCTCGAAGACGGTGGCCGCTGCCCGAGGGGTGATGACCACGCCGGCGTGCCGGGTGATGAAGTGCAGGACCTTGGAGGCCTCCTGCACCGCCTCCTCCACCGAGGCGTCCGCACCCAGGCCCTGCTGGATCAGCTCGCGGTCGCGCGGCGGCGGTTCGCGCAGGCGCACCATCGTGTCCACGTAGAAGCGGTAGCCCCTGTCCGTGGGGACGCGGCCGGCCGAGGTGTGCGGCTTCTCGAG
Source organism: uncultured Myxococcaceae bacterium (assembly GCA_964502265.1). Lineage (GTDB taxonomy): Bacteria > Myxococcota > Myxococcia > Myxococcales > Myxococcaceae > JAFAFL01. The sequence continues at coordinate 4,829 of CAZCWA010000119.1, forward strand.
GAACCCGAGCTCCTCGAGGTCGCTCATCACGTTGCGCAGCGTGGCGGAGGAGACGTCGAACTCGGCGCGCTTGACGAGCTGCGCGGAGCCCACCGGTCCGCCGGTCGAGATGTACTCCTGCACGATCGCCCGGAGCACCTCACGTTGCCGCTCATCCAGGAGATCTTCGGTGTTCATCGTCGAGGGTTCCGATGCTGCGAATCTTCTGAATCTAGAAGCGGCTCACCGGACGGGCAACCACCCAGCCCCCGCTTGTACATCGCCCGCCCCCTCACCATGCGAGCGGCGATCGCGCGGTGCACGGCAGCCGATCGCAGGTCTTCACCCAGGCCCCTATTCCGGCCACGACAGACGACCGCTCCCGCGCGGTGCCATCCGTCACCGCGGGTGCCTGCTCCCAGTCCCCGCGATCCACGTCGTAGCGGAGCGACAGCGGCCGCTCGCCGCGCTCGGGTGGGAGACACTCCACCAGCAGCTCGCCCGGACCGAGCCACCAGAGGTAGTCCACCGTGCACGGCGCCTCCACCTCCACCCGCGTGAGGTCCTCCGACCGCAGGAGCCAGAGGTGCCCGTCGGCCACCACGGAGACCACCCGTCCGCTCACGTCCGCCCCCAGCTCCACCGGCCCCGGCCACGGACCGCCCAGCTCGACGAAGCCCAGCGTCCGGCCGTCCTCGGAGACCGAGTAGAGGCGGCCGTCCGCGTCCAGCGCCGCCACCCCGTGCCGGTGCCCCGCCAGCGACATCGCCACCACGTCTCCTACCCACTCCGGCGGCTCACCCGGGCGCTTGCGGAAGAGGCCGGCCGGCTGCCCCGGCGCGCCGGACGAGGAGAGCCAGAGCACGCCGTCGAAGTCGAACGCGAGGCTCGTCACCGCCGCGACCTCCAGCCACAGGCCCTCCACGCGGCGAGGGCTGGCCTCCGGGTCTTCGGTGCACACCGCCACCCCGGTGCCCCCGAAGGTCGCCGCCGCCAGGCCTCCGGGCGCCACCGCGAAGTCCACCCGCGCGCCGCGCTGGAGATCGACCAGACAGCGGTTGAGCTCGCCGAAGTGCGGGTCCGCGGTGGGGGAGGCGGCGAACCACGCCACGCTGGTGGCGGCGAACCACGCGAGCAGCCCGAGCGACACCGCGGTGGTGGCGATGAGCGCGCCCACCAGCCACGCGCGCGACCTGCCGTGATGCGCGCCGGGCCGGCCCGCACCGAGCCCGCGCATCCTGCGACGTCCCTGCTCTCGGACGGGGCGGCTCGTGCTCGTGGACACCGCGTTCGGACATACCACGCGCGGCGCCGTTCCTCCTGACGGTGAGCGTCAGCCCGCGGCGTGCGTGATGCGGAAGAAGCGGTCGATGCCCGCTTCCGTTCGCAGCTCCGGCGCGTCCTCGCCGCGCACCGCGGTCCGGTACGGGATGCCGATGCCGTCCGCCACCCGTACGAAGCCATGGAACGCCGCCACCGTCGCCGCCGCGTCCACGAACGCCGGCTCACCCAGCTTTCCGATCAGGTGCTTCCGAAGCGCGCCGATGGAGTGACCGTCCCGGCGCACCACCGCCTCCGCGAACGCCTCCAGGGCCTCCGCCTCCCGAAGCGCCACCGGACCGGCCTCGCCCGCACCGAACCCCGCGGTCACCCCGCGGAGGTCCACGCTCTTCCCGTCTGTCTTCATGCTCTCACGGAGCATCCAGGCATGTGCCGTCGTTCAATAGGCGCATTGGTGCATCGCCGAGACACGCGATGCGAGCAGCTCCATCTGCGGCCGGGTGATGGCGCGCAGCGACCGGTCGAACGCGTAGACGTACTCGCCGGGGAGGTAGTGCGGATTGGCCAGCGCCCAGTAGTCGCGCATCGACTGCGGCACCGAGGAGAGCGCCCGGTAGATGTAGCCGGCCTTCGGGCTCGGATACATCGGACCGTCCCCGGGCGAGACGTCCGAGGGCTCGACGAGGGGCAGCCACGCGGCCCCGATCTTCGCGCCGGGCGGGCGGTAGCGGGAGGGCTCACCTTCGATCGGTTCGGGCAGCGGGCACACGTCCCGGCCGAGCCCGAGGTCGAAGGCGTCCATCATCTTCACCATCGCCACCAGGCCGACGATCTCCACATACTCGCCTTCGCTCAGGCCGCCCGCTTCCATCGTCCCGAGGAGCGAGCACGCCCACGCCTCCGAGGTCTGGCCCGGCTCGCGCGCGATGCGGTGAACGAGCTCCTGCTCCGCCGTCGCGTGCGACCCGCGCGCATCACACACTGCGCAGTCATTCGACCGCCTCACCTCCGCAGCCACCTGCAGCCGCCGGGCGCCGGTGAGCCAGGTGCCGGGCGAGGCGATCGCCCTCCATGCGCGCGCGTGCGCTTCTTCCAGGTCGTCTCGGATCGGCATCGGGGTCACGCCGCGAAACGTACCAGAGCGGCCACTGGGCGACACCGGCGCACCCTGCGTGCTAATCGCGCCCGGGTGATGTCCCCTCTCGGAAGGCGTGGTGGCGCGCTGTGGGTGGTGGCCCTGGTGCTGGCTGCCTTTGGCTGCCGCACGCTTCCGCCCGGCGTCCGCATGGAGGGCGCGCGGGCGCAGGTCGAGGTGCGGCAGACGGTGGGCCCGCTGCTCGCCGCGCTCGAGTCCGGACAGCCGGTGCAGGAGGCCTGGCTCGCGTGGGAGTCCCAGCACGCGCCGCTGCTCGAGGCGGCGGACGCCGGGCCGAACGATCCGGGTGACGCGATGCTGCACAAGCTCGCGGCAGGTCACGAGGCGTTGGTGGCGCTCTTCCGCTCCGCGGTCGCGCATGGCCCCGACGAGGCGCGCGGTCAGGTCGCGGCGCTGGAGACGAAGCTCGGGCCCTTGCCGCCGGTGGTGCTCGTGTTCGGCGCCAACCGCGGCCCGGACCCGGTCTTCCACGGCCGTGCGCCGGGGAATGGACGGCCGCTGGTGCTCTTCAACGTGCGTTCTCCCCGATTGGCGGAGCCGGGCGCGCGGCAGGCGGCCATCGCGCGCGAGCTCTTCTCGGTCTGGCAGCGCACCGCCATGCCCGAAGGCGAACGGATGGGACCTCTCGCCCGCGCGGTCTGGCGGGAAGGCGCCGCGCACTTCGCCGCGCGCACCACCGTGTCCGACCTCCGCGAGACCGAGCTCTTCGGCCTCGACGAGAAGCGCTTGAGCACCCTGCGGGCGCGCGTGCCCCTGCTGGCGAAGGAGCTTCTGGCCGGGCTCGACTCCGGCAGCGAGGCGGAGGCCGCGCGGTTCTTCTCGCTCGACGTGCGCGACCCCCTTCTTCCGCCGGGCGCGGGACCCTTCATCGCCGAGCGCCTCTACCAGCGTCTCGCCGCGGATCTGGGTTCTGTCGATCGGCCCTTGCGCCTGTCTCCCGCGGAGTTCCTCCAGCGCGCGCGGCCCGCGCTGCAGGCGCTGGCGATGCCGCAGAACACGCAGTGACGCAAAGAAGGGAAGGCTTCAGCCCGCCCCGCCAATCGCCCGCAGGAGGATGCGCGTGGTCGAGCGCTCCTCGAGGGTCGGAACCACCTGCACGCGGCCGCCCCATCCGGTGACCTCGCGCGCGCCGACGATGGTGTCGAAGGTGTAGTCGCCGCCCTTCACCAGCACCTCCGGGCGCAGGGCGAGGATCGTCCGCAGCGGCGTGTCGTCCTCGAACGAGACCACCGCGTCCACCGCACGCAGCGCCCTGAGGACCCGCGCGCGATCCTCCAGTCCCTGCACCGGACGCGAAGGTCCCTTGAGCCGGCGGATCGACGCGTCGGTGTTGAGGCCGACCACCAGCACATCGCCCGCCGCGCGCGCGCGCTCGAGGAGCTGGACGTGACCTGCGTGCAGGACGTCGAAGCAGCCGTTGGTGAAGACCACGCGCCGCCCCTCCGATCGGTGGCGCGCGGTGAGGCCGCAGGCTTCGTCCAGCGACAGCAGCGGCGCGGCCTCGCCGGCACAGAGCTCGTCCGGCGTGCACACGGCGGCGCCCACCTTCCCCACGACGATGCCCGCAGCGCGGTTGGCGAGAGACATCGCCTCCTCCGGTGAGGCCCCGGCCGCCAGGGCGAGCGCGAAGGTCGCCAGCACGGTGTCCCCCGCCCCCGTCACGTCGTAGACCGCGCGCGCGAAGGTGGGGAGCAGCCGCGGTTGTGGATGGTCGCGGGTGACCAGCGCCATCCCTTCCGGGCCGCGGGTGAGCAGCACGCCGCGCGCCTGCGTCTCCTCGAGCATGCGCCGCGCCGCCGCCAACGCTCCTTCTTCATTCGCCGTCGACAGGCCGGTCGCCGCCTGTGCCTCCAGCGTGTTGGGCGTGAGCCACTGGGCGCCGCGGTAGGCGCGCAGATCGGCGCGCTTCGGATCCACCAGCACCTGCACGCCGCAGGCGTTGGCCCAGGTGATCAGCGCGCGCAGCACCTCGGGCGAGAGCACGCCCTTCGCGTAGTCGGAGAGCAGCAGCACCTCGGGCTCGGGGAGCGCGTGCACCCGGCGCAGCAGCTCCGCCACGTGCCCGGGCCCGAGGGGCCGCGGGTCCTCCCGGTCCAGCCGGACCACGTGCTGGTTGCGACCGACCACCCGCAGCTTGTGCGTCGTCGGTCTCCCCGGCAGCCGCAGGAGCCGGTCCACCAGACCCTCCGCCGCGAGCGCCTGCACCACCTGCGCGCCCTCCGCGTCATCGCCCACCGCTGCCACCAGCTCCACCTCCGCGCCCAGCGCCCGGAGGTTCCGCGCCACGTTGCCCGCGCCACCGAGCCGGACCTCGCGGCGGTCCACCCCCACCACCGGCACCGGGGCCTCGGGGGAGATGCGGCGCACCTCGCCGAACGCGTACTCGTCCAGCATCACGTCGCCCACCACCAGGACGCGCCGGCCCCGGAAGCGGGGAAGCCACTGCGCCGCACTCATCGCGTGCTCCCGAAATCGAGGATCCACGACGCGGCCTCCCGGAGATCCGCTGCCACGTGGTGCGGCGTCTCGTCGTGAGCCTTCGCCAACCGCTGCAGCTCTTTGCCTCCCTGACCGGTCCGGACCAGCACGGCCTTCGCGCCCGCGCGCAGTGCGCACGCCACGTCGGACCGCTTGTCGCCCACCAGCACGCTTCGCTCCAGCGACACGCCCAGCCGCCGGTGCGCCTGGTGGAGCAGACCGGGCTCCGGCTTCCGGCACCCACAGCGGGTCCTCCCGTAAGGCGCCTCGCCCTCGGTGGGGTGGTGCGGACAGACGAGCCACGCGTCGATGGTCACCCCCGCCGCCTCGAGCAGCGCGTGGAGCCTCGCGTGGATCTCCGCCTGCTGCGAGAGCGTGGAGAGCCCGCGCGCGACGGCGGACTGGTTGGTCACCACCACCAGATGGAACCCGGACGCCGCCAGGCTGCGCAGCGCATCCCCCACCCCGTCCAGCAAGGTCAGACCGCTCGCGTCGCGCCGGTAGCCGACGTCCTCCACCAGCACGCCGTCCCGATCGAGGAAGACCGCGCGCTTCATCGCGCCTCCCCGAACAACCGCTGCTCCACCACGCCGCAGAGGATGTGACCGATGGCCAGGTGCGCCTCCTGAATGCGCGCGGTCACCTTCGAAGGAACGGCGAGCAGCAGGTCCGCATGCTCCGCGCACACGCCGCCGCCTTCTCCGGTGAGCGCCACCGTCAGCGCGCCCCGCTCTCGAGCGGCGATGAGCCCCCGCACCACGTTGGGCGAGCGCCCGCTGGTGGAGATGCCGAAGGCCACGTCGCCCGGCCTCGCGAAGGCCTGGACCTGCCGCGCGAAGATCTCCTCGAAGGCGTAGTCGTTGGCGACCGAGGTCAGCACCGGCACGTTCGCGGTGAGGGCCAGCGCGCGCAGCGGCGGCCGATCCTGTCGGAAGCGCCCCACCAGCTCCGCCGCGAGGTGCTGTGCGTCCGCCGCCGAACCTCCGTTGCCGAAGAAGAGCACCTGTCCTTCGGCCTGCAGCGCCTCCACCAGCCGGCCCGCGACCTTTGCGATCTGCGCGCCCAGCACCTCGGCCACGCGACGCTGCGTCTCCGCGCTCTCGGAGAGCTCGCGGCGAACCGTCTCCTCCACCGTGCCCGTCGTCGGCGGATTCATCACGCCCTCTCACCCGCCCCGCAGCGGCGCGCGCAGCCGCCGGACGAGGTTTCGCGCCACCCGCAGTGACGGCACCGCCGCGCTGAGCTCGTCGAACAGGGGCAGCGTCCCCGAGCGCCTCGCCGTCGTTCCCGCCGGAAGCGCGGTCACCGACACCCCATCGATTACCGCCGTCCGCGTCCCCTCCTTCGCACGCGCCACCAGGGCGTAGCGCGCGTCGTCGCGGGGCTCCACCGGCAGGTCGAACGCGAGCACGCCGCCGCGGGTGCGGACCTCCTGCTCCATCACCGTCTCCACGCGGCCGGGAGGATGCAGGACGCTGAGCCGCTGGAGCCGGACGCTGAAGGATGCGGGCGCGATGCCCTGGACGGTGAGCTGGAGCCGCAGCGTCCTCGGCCTCGTGCCCAGCCACATGTAGGCGGTGTGCAGTGCGTCGCGGCGTTGGTGCTGCACCAGCTCGTTGCGCGGGATCGTGAAGAACGACTCGTGTCCGGCGACCAGCGGCGAGCGCCGGTCCGGAAGTCCTGCGAAGGGATGGAGCACCAGCTCGGATGCCTCGACGAGCTGCCGCATCCGCGAGAGCCCGGCGTCGATGAAGCGCGCGCTCTGCTCGAAGCCGTCCCAATGCCACCGCCCCTGGGCAGCCTGTCGTCCGGGCTCCACGCGCCGCAGGGTCAGCACGCAGGAGGTGAACGGGACGTTGGCGTTGGCGAGCTGCAGGTGCGAGAGCGATCCGAAGAGGCGCTCGTTGAAGGCGCCCTCTCCGTCGTTCAGCCCGCTGGTGAGCTCGAGGGGCAGCGGCGTGTTGATCGCGTGTTCGGTCAACCGCGCATCGAAGACCCCATCTCCGTCTGCGAGCTCGAAGCCTCCCTGCCGCGCGAGCTCCTCGAGGGCAGTCCGCGAGAAGAGGTAGTTGCCGGGCTCGGGGACGGTGTCGGGGAGGAAGGTGAGCTCGGTGGTGAGCGCGTAGATGCCGCCCGGCCGCAGCACGCGGTGGACCTCGCGGAGGTGGCGCAGGAAGTCCGCCTGCCCGCCGATGTGCTCGATGGCGCAGGAGGACCAGGCGAAGTCGAAGGACCTGTCGGGGAAGTCGATCTCGCGCATGTCCATCCGGCGCGCGTCCAGCCGCTCCTGGGGAAACGAGAACGGCGCCGCCGCACGCACGAAGGCGCCCGCGTCACCGGTGCGCGCGGTGTCCCAGGACGAGCCCAGGTCGTAGAGGTCGGTGGCCCACACGTGACGCACGCGCCGTGCGATCGCGTAGAGGAGGCGCTCGGTGCCGCTGCCGAAGGAGATGGCCTCCTTGTCCCCCTCGAGCAGCCGGTGCGCCTCGAGCGCGCGGTAGAGCGCGGCGAACTCCCACTGCTTCCGGTGATACCGCGGGGGCTCCTCGAGCGCGTGGCGGATGGTGTGGTCGAACTCGGGTCGGAACCAGTCGGCGCCATCACAGAGCTTGTTCATGTGCCGGCACGACACGGCCG
>CAZCWA010000120.1:0-12215 GCA_964502265.1 uncultured Myxococcaceae bacterium
CGCCAGACGATGGTGTCGAAGCGCTGCTCGGCCGCCAGCAGCACCGGATCCGGCGCCAGCGCCTCCTCGACGGCCTTCATCTCCTCCGGAGTGAGCGGGAGGGTGAACTTCCAGTGATCGAAGCTCTTCGTGTTGAAGGTCAGCGCGCCATCCCTCTGCACGACCGTTTCGAGCTGCAGCCGGGTCGAGTACAGCCTTCGCCACCACTGCCCGGGCGGCGCCGGCTCACCGAAGGTCAGGATGTAGATTCCCTGCCCCCACACGATGGCGACGCAGTCCTCGCCCCCGAACACCTGCATCTTCGCCAGCCAGGCTCTCGAGCCGGTGGAACTCACCGATCCGCGTACTGCGGCGATGAAGCGGAACTTCGTCATGTCGAGCCCGCCCGTCTTCGACGCGCGCCAGGCCCACAACCGCCCGAGCAACCCCAGGAGCGCGCCGATGACGACCGCCGCCAAGGCCAATCGGGCGAAGTCACTCCGCAAGAGCTCGTTCAATCGGTCAAACAGCTCCATGCCCACCTCCGCCAGTCCGCAGCGCGCGGCGAGAATCTACGCGACGGGGTCGGGGAACGCCCGCCGCCAGCTCGCATGCGTGCGGTGCGACGGGTGCGGAATCCGCAGCCGCAAAGTGCGGGAGTCGCAGCCGGTCGGGCAGGCCATGCGGGATGTTTCACTCTGGGAGCGCGGTGGTACGGCCGTTGCTCAGGGTCCGGGTGTCCACTCGAACAAGGGAGTCACACGATGATGAAGAAGAACGGCAGGAAGATCGGTGCGGTGCTGGTCGCTTCGCTGGCGCTCGGTGGGGTTGCCTTCGCCGGGATGGAGGCCGTCGAGGGCCAGGACCGGACCGCGAAGAAGGAGCGGATGGAGCAGCGCCGGCAGAAGGCGCTCGAGAAGTTCGACGCCAACCGCGACGGGAAGCTCGATGAGGCCGAGCGCGCGCAGATGAAGAAGGCCCGCGCCGAGGCGGTGTTCCGCAAGCTCGACAAGGATGGCAACGGCGTCCTCTCGCTGGAGGAGTTCGAGGCCGGCATGGGCAAGCGCGGCAAGCACGGCCACCGCAAGCACGGTCGCTGACGCGTGCTCCGGACGGTGGGCGCGCATCACCCGCGCTGGGTGATGCGCACGCCCCCGATCACCAGCAGCCCGCCGACGAGGATCTCCCACGTCAGCGGGTCGTCGAGGATGAGCCACGCCAGAAGCGCGGTCGCCGCCGGCTGGAGGTTGGAGAAGACCGCCACCTTCGTCGCCTCGAGCCGCGAGAGCGCGAAGTACCAGAAGATGTACGCGACCACCGAGGTGAGCACGCCGAGGTACGCGAGCAGGCTCCACGTCAACGCGCTCGCGGCCTGCACCCGCTCAGGGTCCACCACGAACGGCGCGAAGGGCAGCGTGAAGATCGCCGCGGCGAGCATGGTCCACGCCGACGCGCGCACCGCGCCGAACTCGGGGATGAGGCGGCGGCCCTCGGCGGTGTAGAGGACCCAGCAGACGACGGCGGCGAGGATGAAGAGGTCCCCCACCACCGGGCCCCACGCCTGCGCGAGCCCCCTCCCCGTCAAGAGCACCACCACCCCGACCAGCGCGACCGCGATGCCCACCGTCCGCTTCGCCGAGGTCCGCTCCCGGCCGCGCGCGAGCATGTAGAGGTAAACGCCCAGCGGCGTCAGCGCGTAGAAGAGCGCGCCGTGCGCGGGGACGCTGCGCTCCAACCCGAAGAAGAACAGGCCCTGGTTGAGTGGACCTGCCAGCAGGCCGAGACCGCACACCAGAGGCAGCGCGGCGCGCGGTGGGAAGAACCGGCCGGGCATGACCGCGAGGATGGCGGCGAAGATGACGCCGGAGATCGCCATCCGCGCGCACACGACCTCGAACGGCGTGAGCTCCTCCATCGCCTGCTTGGCGGCGAGGTAGGTGCCCGCGCTGATCAGCGTCTGTCCGAGCAGCGCGCCGTAGACGGGCAGCAGGTGGGTGGCGGGGCGGTGCGAGACCACGCGGCGCTCTCTATGCGGCCGGGGGGGCGAAATCGAGCGCGCACCTTTGGTACACCAAGGGCCACATGTCCTCCTCCATATTGGAGTGGTTGAACCTGGCGCTCCGCTGGGCCCACGTGGTCGCGGCGATCATGTGGATCGGCGATTCCTTCCTCTTCATGTGGCTCGACAGCCACCTCGAGCGGCCGCGCAAGCCCCGGGAGGGAGACGTCCAGGGCGAGCTGTGGATGACCCACTCGGGCGGCTTCTACGAGGTCGTGAAGCGCAAGTCGCTGCGCCCCGAGGAGCTGCCCCCGCGCCTGTACTGGTTCAAGTGGGAGTCGTACACGACGTGGGTCACCGGCTTCTTCCTCATCACAGTCGTCTACTACCTCGGCGGCGGCGCGATGCTGGTCGAGCCGGGCAGCCCCTTCATCCACGCCGAGGCGGTGGCGCTCTCCATCGTGCTGCTCGGCGGCGGCGTGGTGCTCTACGACCTGCTCTGCCGCAGCGGGCTGGCGAAGGACCTCCGCCTCTTCGGCGTGGTGGGCCTGCTGCTGTTGATGGCGATCACCTGGGCGCTCGTGCACGTCTTCACCCCGCGCGCGGCGTTCCTCCAGGTGGGCGCGATGATCGCCACCATCATGAGCTCCAACGTGCTCCTGCGGATCATCCCCGCGCAGAAGCACATGCTGGCGATGACCCGGGCGGGGACACCGGTGGATACGTCGTACGGCGCGAGGGCGAAGCTGCACTCGACGCACAACCACTACCTCACCCTGCCGGTGCTGTTCCTCATGCTCTCCAACCACTTCCCCTCCGTTTACGGATCGGAGAGGCCGTGGCTCACGCTGGGGCTCATCGCGGTGGTCGGCGTGGGCGTGAAGCTGTTCATGAACCAGCGGCTCACCATGCACCCGGTCAAGCTGGCCGGGACCGCGGGCGCGCTCGGCGCGGTGGTGTGGATCACCCTGCCCCCGCCGCTCGTGCTGCCGGCGCTCGATGCGGGCGGCGAGGAGATCGCCTACGCGCAGGTGCACGGGATCATCCAGACGCGCTGCACGAGCTGCCACGCGACACGGCCTTCGGATCCGTCGTGGCCGGCCGCCCCGCTCGGCGTGGTGCTGGAGACGCCCGCGCAGGTCCACGCCTACCGGGAGCGCATCGCGGTGCGCACGGTGCAGACGAAGACGATGCCGCTCGGGAACCTCACCGGGATGACCGATGAGGAGCGCGCGGTGATCGGCGCGTGGGTCGCGCAGGGCGGGAAGCTCGGGCCGGTGGAGGTGCCAGTGGCGGCGGAGGCCCCGGCTGCTGCGGAGGCGAGGGAGGTGCCCGTGGAGGTCACGCCGGTGCTGGCGGCGGGCAGCAAGCCGAAGAGCGCGAAGGAGGAGGCGCTGTCCTTCTACAAGCTGCGCTGCGAGATGTGCCACGGGCCGGGTGGAAAGGGCGACGGCGCGGCCTCGGCGGCGCTCAACCCGAAGCCCCGCGATTTCTCGGAGGCCTCCTGGCAGAAGGGCACCACCGACGAGCGCATCCGCAAGGTGATCGTCGGCGGCGGCCCGGCGGTGGGGCTGAGCCCGCTCATGCCTCCTGCGCCACAGCTTCAGTCACAGCCCGAGGTGCTCGACGCGCTGGTGAAGCACATCCGCAGCTTCGGGCCGGGGAAGTAGGCCTCACGTGGACTGCCCGCTGTGCGAGGTCGTGAGCGGCAAACGCGAGACGCCCGGCGGCGTGCTGTGGCGCGAGGACGGCTTCGTGCTCCATGCGCTGGCGGGACCGAGTCCTCTGCGCGGGTGGCTGGTGCTGACCTCCGAGCGGCACGTGCGCGCGGTCTACGACCTCGATGATGCGGAGAGCGGTGCGCTGGGTCCGCTGATGCGAAGGGTGATGCGCGCGCAGCGGGAGGCGCTCGGGCCGCTCGGGTGCGAGCACGTCTACGCGTTCGCGATCGGAGACATGGTGCACCACTGCCACGTGCACCTGGTGCCGAGGTTCGCCGACACGCCCGCCCACCTGCGCGGCGCGAAGTGCTTCGACGCGCGGCCGGAGGAGATGCTCGCGGAGGACCTGCTCGCCGAGGCTGCGCGCAGCGTGGCCGCGGTGATGCGGCCCGGCTGACGTGGGCGCGGGGGACACGGTCAGGGGCCCTGGGAGCGTCCCATCCTCGTTGCCAGCGGCGGTGGGAGTTCCGGCAGCCAGCCCACCTCGAGCACGCCGTAGAGCCCGAGCAGGATCGCCTCCGCCGCGTCGTGACGCAGCGAGGTCACGCCCTTCGCCCCGCTCCACTCGATGAGGTGACGGGCGAGGGTGTCCGCGTGTGCCTTGGCCTCGACGCCGCTGCGGCGCTCGCGGTCGAGCAACAGCTTCGCGCGCCAGCGCTCGGGTGGAACGCGCCGCGCCACGGCGCCGAGGCGGGTCGCTTCCTTCGCCCACAGCTCGAAGTGGTGCAGGTCGCCCTCGGCGTAGACGAAGGTGAGCGGTGAGGCCTCCTGCAGGATGCTCCGAAGGCCCTGCTTGAGCCGCGTCATCGTCCCGAAGCGGGTGGAGCGGTACCACTGCAGCCGCCCGTCCTCTCCGTAGAGCGCGAGCCCGGCGCGCAGGCCGAGGTCCACCGCGAGCAGCCCGGCCACCTACTTCTTCTTCCGGCCCTCGAGGATCTGCAGGAACGAGCGGCTGCGCAGCTCCTCGAGCGTGAGCCCCGCCGTGCGCGCCTCGTCCTCGGTGAGCGCCCCGCATGCGATGCCGCGGAGGAAGTAGTTGAGCAGCCCCTGCCCCGTCGCCGCGTCGTCGAACACCGCGCCGTGCAGCGTCGCCTGCGCGGCCTTCTCGAGGAACGCGCCGAGCCGGCCCTGCGCCGCGTCCAGTCCCTCGAGGAAGAACGCGTGCATGGCGGCGTAACGCACCGGGAGCTGCGCGGGGTGCAGGTCCCAGCCCTGGTAGATGCCGAGCTGCAGCGAGTGCCGGATGTGACGCCACGAGGTTCGCCACGCGTGGAAGACGATTTCCTTGTTGGCCTCGACCTGCTCGCGGGTGAGCGGCTCCCCATCCCGCGCACGGTGGGGGCCGATGGGCATCAGGTTGGTGGCGCCGTCGGAGAGGGTGACGCCGGTGCCCGCCAGCGTGACCTGCATCACGTGCCGCGCGAAGTCGCAGGCCGGGTGCATCATGCTCTGGTGCGGCGCGGTCACGTTCAGGGCGGCCGTGTAGTCGTAGGTCCCGAAGTGCGCCGCCACGCAGCGCCCGCCCGCCGCGCGCACCAGCTTCGGCAGCGCCGCCGTCCCGGTCTCGTCGAAGAGGACCTGCGGCAGCTCCACCATCAGCTCCAGCGGCACCGAGCCGGCCTTCAAGCCGAGCCGCTTCTCCAGCGCGCCGAGCAGCTTCACCAGCGCGCCGACCTGCTCGGGCACCGTCACCTTGGGGAGCGTGACCACGAAGCCGGGCGGCAGCCCCTTCTTCTCCTTGTCCCGTTCGCGGAGGGCGCGGACGAGGTTCGTGAGGAAGAGGTCCAGGGTCCGCACCGAGCGCGCGAAGGTCTCCTCCGAGAGCGCCTTCACGCGGATGCCGCAGAAGGGAGGCAGCGTGCCTTCGACGTGGCCCCGCGCGAGCTCCTCGGCGCAGCGCACCGCGTCCGCGTCCTCCTCCGCGTCGGGGCGGTGGCCGTAGCCGTCCTCGAAGTCGATCCGGAGATCCTCCACCGGCTCGCGGCGCAGCTTCTCCACCACCCGCGAGTAGACGGCCCGGTACAGCCGCCCGTCCTCGCCCATGTCCAGCCCGCGCGCGAGCGAGCCTGCGTCCGGCGCGTAGAGCTCCAGCGTGCGCAGCGCCACGTCGCCCAGCTTCCTCGCCGCGTCGTGCTTGAAGAGGTGCGCGCCGCCGTAGACGGTGTGCACGGGCTGCCGCCCGAGTGCGTCGCCGGGGTAGCGCCGCGCGAACCGCGTCTGCGCGCGCCGAAGCCCGGTGCGGATGGTGGCGAGCTGGGCGGGCGGCAGGGACGTCTTCGGGGAGACGGCCATCCTTCAGCTCCCGCGGTAGGTGGAGAAGCCCCACGGGCTCAGCAAGAGCGGCACGTGGTAGTGCTCGTCGCCCGCGCCGATCTCGAAGGTGATGTGCACGTGCGGGTAGAAGCCCTTCGTGCCCTTCGCGCGGAAGTAGCCCGCGGTGTCGAAGGTCAGCCGGTACAGGCCCGCGGACAGCTTCGTCCCCGGCGGGAGGAAGTCCTTCACCCGTCCGTCCCCGTTGGTCACGCCGCGCGAGAGCTCGCGGAAGCCGGAGGGGGTCTCGGGATCGACCGCCTCCAAGAGGATGCCGAGCTCCGCCGCGGGGCGGCCGATCGCGACGTCGAGGACGTGGGTGGACAGGGTGCTCATGAGGCCCGCTCCTGTTCGGTCTGGGTTTCGGGTTCGGCTTCCGCCAGCAGCTTCTCCAGCCGGATGCGGGTGATCTTCCGCTGCTCGCCGGCGGCCACGCGCAGCTCGGTTTCACGGTCGTTGGAGAGGCGCGCGCGGAGCATGGCCAGCATCTCGGATGCGCTCTTGCCGGTGGCGCAGACGAGGAAGATGAAGCCGAACTTCTCCTCGTAGGCCCGGTTGCCCTCGGCGAGCGCGGTGAGGACGTCCTCGCCCGCGTTGGAGACGCCACGCTGCTCCTGGTTCGACCACCCCGCGGTGGCGGCGAACTTCTCCCGGAGCTGCCGCTCGCCGATGCGCGGGTGGTGCCCCATCGCCTCGCGCCAGTCCTCGGCTGAGGTGGAATCCCAGTGGCGATCGGCCTCGGCGAGGAGCTGCTCCGCGGAAAGGAAGGGACGGGACGCGAGCATGGCGCGCACCCAGCGCGTGGAGCCGCAGCAGCGCAGGAGCGTTGCGTGCGCGTCTTCATCCGGAAGGGCGTTGAGTCGGGCGATGCCGGGGTCCGTCACAGCGGCCGGCCCCACAGCCGCAGCCGGCTCACGCCACCGTCGGGGAAGATGTTCAGCCGCACGTGCGTGAACGGGCCCTTCTCCTTCAGCTCCGACTCGTAGAAGTGCTGGCGGTGCGCCTGCAGCTTCTGGTGGCCCAGCAGCTCCTTCCACGGCAGGCCCTGCGCGTTGGCGAAGTCCGACACCGGCACCTCGAGCGCCACGCCCTCCAGCGTGCAGGTGTCCGGGTAGTTGCCGCAGAAGTGGTTGGTGTCCACCTCGACCTTCTCGATCATCCCCGGCGCCGCGAGCTTCACCACGATCCAGTCGAAGCCGGGCACGCGCTTGCGCCGCGTCTCCCAACCTCCGCCCATGTTCTCCGCGCGGCCCGGGAGGATGAGGTTGTCCATCGAGGAGAAGAACGAGTCGTTCGCCTGCACCACCACGCCGCCGTTCGCCGCCGACGCGAGATCGACGAGCCCCTGCGCGCGCATCCGCTGAAGGTCCGGCCGCACCTCACCGTGCACCCGGAAGCGCGCCACGCCGCCGTCCGGGTAGATGTTGAGGCGCAGGTGCGTCCAGCGGCGATCGTTGGAGATGGGGATGAAGTTCTGCGTGCCGCCGCGCAGCCGCGTGCGCGGGACGATCTCCGTCCACGTGGGCCCGGTGCCGGCGCTCTGCGCAGGCGACTGATCGAGCAGCGGCTGCGCATCGCCGTCGAGCTCGCAGGCATCCACCGAGCAGTACTCGGGGAAGTTCCCGAGGAAGTGGTTGGTGTCCACGTTCACGCCGCGGATGACGCCCGGCAGCCCCAGCTTCATCACCGCGCTGTCGTGTCCGGGTCCGCGCCGGCGACGCGTCTCCCAGCCGTCCATCCACTTGCCGCGCTCGGTGAACTTGCCGGCGATGAAGACGCCGCGCCCCGGCTTGAGCAGGTTCTCCTTCTCCGCGAAGAACTCGTCGTTCGCCCAGAGGATGCGGCCACCCACGCCCTCGGCCGCGAGATCGATGAGGCTCGAGAACGATACGTGGATCCGACCTTCGTCTGCCTGGCTGTGCATGTGCTGTCCCTCCCGGAAGCGGCTGCGTGACGGGGGAATCTACACCCACCGCCCCTTCAACGGACCTTCAGCGAAGCGACCTTGCTCGTACACGGCCTCGCCGCGCAGGAGCGTGGAGACGACGCGGCCTCGGAGCGCACGGCCTTCGTACGGCGTGAGCGGGTGGCGGTGGAGCACGTCGGCGACGGCGGGCGAGACGAGCGCATCGGGATCGAACACCACGAGGTTCGCCTCCTGCCCCACCGCGATGCGGCCGCGGCGATCTCCCACGCCGGCGAAGTCCGCGGTGCGCTCGCACATCCGGTGGACGAGGTCCCGCAGGCCCAGCCCGCGCTCGCGCATCCCCGCCCACACCGCCGGCAGGCTGAACTGGATCGACGAGATGCCGCCCCACGCGGCTGCGAAGTCTCCCTCCTCCATCCGCTTGAGCACGGGCGTGCACGGCGAGTGATCGCTGACGATGAAGTCGATCACCCCGGTGCGCACGGCATCCCAAAGACGCTCGCGGTTCTCCTGGCCGCGGATGGGCGGCGCGCACTTGAAGTGGGTGGCGCCCTCGGCGATCTCCTCGGCGCAGAAGGTGAGGTAGTGCGGGCAGGTCTCCACGGTGAACGGCAGCCCCTCCGCCTTCGCCCTCGCGATGTCCGCCAGCGCATCCGCCGCAGAGAGGTGGACGATGTGCACGCGGCACCGGTGCTTGCGGCAGAGGTCGATCATCATCCGGATCGCCTCCACCTCCCATGTCGCCGGTCGCGAGCGCAGGTAGGTGTCGTAGCGGCGTGCGTCTGCGCCGGTCGCCGCTTCGGGCGGGCCCTCCAGCTCCGCGTGGACCAGCAGCGGCACGCCCAGCCGCGCGAGCACCGGCATCGCCTCGTCGAGGTCCGCGCGCGTCGCCATCGGGAACTCGTCCACGCCCGAGTGCACGAGGAAGCACTTGAAGCCCCGCGCGCCGGCCTTGACCATCGGCTCCAGCTCCGACGCGTTGCCCGGGACCACGCCGCCCCAGAAGCCGTAGTCCACCGCGCAGTGCCCTTCGGCCTCGCGCGCCTTCACCTGCAGCGCCTCGCGCGTGGTCGTCGCCGGGATCGAGTTGAGCGGCATGTCCACCACCATGCCGATCCCACCCGCCGCCGCGGCGCGCGTCGCGGTCTCGAAGCCCTCCCACTCGGTCCGGCCGGGCTCGTTGATGTGCGCGTGGCAGTCCACCAGCGCGGGCAGCAGCGCGAGCTCGCCGAGATCGATCACCGGGCCTTCGCTGGCGGGCGATCCTTCCGCGGGGACGTCGCGCACCTCGGCGATGAGGCCGTTGCGGATCACCACCTCCGCGGGACGCACTCCATCGGGCAGCACCACTCGACGACTGCGCAGAATCCTGTCGGACATGGACATGGGCGCGACTGTAGCGCGCGGCACGGCGCGGTGTTCTGGTCGGCGCATGGCCGATACGAGCGTCCCTTTCGCGACCGCCGACCTCTGCGACGCGCACCCGGAGGTGGAGGTGCTGCGGCTCCCCCTTCACGACTTCGGCGGCCTCCGCATCTTCGGCGGGAAGGTGCGGACGGTGCGCGCGCCGGAGGACAACTCGGGGGTGCGCGAGGCGCTGGAGGAGCCGGGCGAGGGCGCGGTGCTGGTGGTGGACGGCGGCGGTTCGTCGAGGGTGGCCCTGCTGGGCGATGTGCTCGCGGCGCTGGCGGTGAAGAACGGATGGGCCGGGGTGATCGTCCACGGCTGCGTCCGGGACTCGGCCGCGCTGCCGGGGATGACGCTGGGCGTGAAGGCGCTGGGGACCTGCCCGCGCAAGAGCGAGAAGCGCGGGCTCGGCGAGCGGGACGTGCCCCTGACCTTCGGCGGCGTCACCTTCCCGCCGGGCGCGTTCGTCTACGCGGACGGAGACGGGGTCGTCGTCTCCGCCCGGTCGCTGCTGCCTACTGCGGCTCCTTCTCGCTGATCTCCACCTTCTCGATGACCACGCGCTCCAGCGGCTTGTCCCGCGGATCGCGCTCGACCTTCTCGATGGCCTGCACCACGTCGTAGCCGCGGATGACCTCGCCGAAGATCGTGTGCCGGTTGTTCAGGTGCTGCGGCGTGGAGGTGGTGATGAAGAACTGCGAGCCGTTGGTGTTGGGGCCGCTGTTCGCCATCGCCAGCAGGCCGGGCTTGTCGAAGGTGCGCCCGCTCTGGAACTCGTCCTCGAACTTGTAGCCCGGGCCGCCGTAGCCCATGCCCAGCGGGTCGCCGCCCTGGATCATGAAGTTGGGGATGACGCGGTGGAAGATCGTGCCGTCGTAGTACGGCTCGCGCTTCATCTCGTTGGTCTTCGGGTCGCGCCACTCGCGCTCGCCCGTCGCCAGCCCGACGAAGTTCTGCACCGTCTTCGGCGCGTCCTTCGCGAAGAGCCGCACCACGATGTCGCCCTTGTTCGTCTTCAGGGTCGCGTAGAGCGTCTCGGCGTTCGTGGTGCCGCCCTCGCTGCCCGCCGCGTTGCCGCCGCCTGCAGATTCGTTCTTCTTGCAGCCCGCCGCGCCGAGCGCGAGCAGGGCCACACCCACCATGGAAAGAGTCCGGATGCGCATGCCCCGGAAACTACAAGGCTAGGCCAGACGTTCCAACGCCCAGCGCGCGGCCTCGCGGACGGTCGGGCTCTCTCCCTCGTCCCCCGCCAGCCGCTCGAGGATCCCGCGCGCCTGTCCATCGCGCATCGCCCCCAGCGCGTAGGCCGCGTTGCGCCGCAGCCCGTCGTAGCCCGCGCGCGCGAGCGGAGTGCCGGGGGTGAGCTGGGCGAAGGACTCGCGGGTCATCGAGGCGATGGCGCGCAGATCGAGGCCCGCCACCGCCCTCGGCGCGAACCGCTCCACCGCCTGCAGGGGCCGCGCGTTGAGGGGGCACACGTCCTGGCAGACGTCGCAGCCGAACACGCGGCCGTCGAAGGCCTCGCGCAGCTCGGGCGGGACCGGTTCCGGGTTCTCGATGGTCTGGTACGAGAGGCACAGCCGCGCATCCACCACCTGCTCCGAGACGATCGCCGAGGTGGGGCAGGCGTCCATGCACAGGGTGCATGATCCGCACGCGTCCCATGCATGCCGCGCCTGATCGTCCGAGTCGTAGCGGTCCACCTCGCGCTCGATGACGAAGGCGGAGAGGAACACCCAGGAGCCGAACCCGGGCGTGATGAGGCAGCCGTTCTTTCCCACCACGCCCAGGCCCGCGCGCACCGCCCAGACCCGCTCCATCACCGCGCCGGTGTCGACCGAGGCGTAGTCGTTCAGGCCCGGCCAGCGCGCCTCGAGCCCGCGCCGCAGCGCCCTCACCCGGTCCCGCAAGGTGGCGTGGTAGTCGCGCCCCCGCGCGTAGCGGCTGATGGGCGAGCCCTCCACCTCGGGCTCCCAGCGGTAGTAGTTGCTCGCGAGCGCGATCACCGTGCGCGCGTTGGGGCGGATGCGGCGGATGTCGAGGCGCTCGGCGGCGCGCTCGCGCATCCAGTCCATGTCCGCGCACATCCCCGCCTCGAGCCAGTTCCCCAGCACCTCGGGTGGGATGGGCTCCGGGCGGGCGAAGCCGCAGAGGTCGAAGCCCGCCTCCCGCGCGATGCGGCGCACCTCTTCGGAGGGCAGCGGGGCGTCCAGCGTCAGCCTCCGGTGCCGGCCTTCGGCGGGTTCCAGGCCACGTCCTTCACCCCGTGCCGGTGGTTCGCCACCCGCGCCATGGTGAAGAGCAGGTCCGAGAGCCGGTTCAGGTAGACCACCACCTGCGCGTCGACGTCGCCCGCGGCGGCCAGCGGGACCGCGCGACGCTCGGCGCGGCGACAGACGGTGCGGCACAGGTGCAGCGCGGCCGCGAGCTTCGTGCCGCCAGGGAGGATGAACGACGTCAGCGGTGGCAGCTCCGCGTCGAAGCCGTCGATCGCCGCCTCCATCGCCTCGACGTGCGCCGTCGTCACCTTCGGGATGTACCCGTACGCCTTCTCCGTCATCGGCGTGGCGAGCATCGACCCCACGGTGAACAGCTCGTCCATGAGCCGGGTGAGCAGCGCGGAGAGGGCTTCATCCTCGAGACCGCACTCGGCCCGCGCGACGCCGAGCGTGGCGTTGAGCTCGTCCACCTCGCCGTACGCGTCGACGCGATCGTGATCCTTGCGGACCCGCCCGCCGCCGAAGAGCGCCGTCCCGCCCGTGTCGCCCGTCTTCGTGTAGATGCGCGTCATGTCGTTCCCCTAGATGAGCCGCTTCATCTGATCGAGCTCCAGCTTCCACACCGGCACGCCGCAGTAGCGCGGGCCTTCCGG
>CAZCWA010000121.1:0-12203 GCA_964502265.1 uncultured Myxococcaceae bacterium
CATGCGGCAGATCGCCACCTTCGAGGTCCAGCCGTACATCTACTTCCAGTTCTGATGCCGGAAGCCTGAGGGCGGCCGGTGGGTGCCCTGCTCACCGGCTTGGCGTGATGCGGGGGACGCGGGGCCTGCACCGTTCGCACGCCAGCGCCACGCAGCGGACAGCCGCCGGCCTCGTGACCGATGCGCACGCCGCGGCGGCCTGACCCTCGCCCTCCGGGGCCCCCTGAGCTTCAGGAGGCCTCACGGCGCGCGGGTCGCGGATGGGTCTGTGATGCGATGCCTGCGTCGCATCACGGCAGCCCGCGCACCAGCACCACGCCGAGCATGACGATGAAGAGCGCGAGCAGCGCGTTGACCCGGCCGTACACCGAGGCCTGCTGACGCAGCTTCAGGGCCTCGGCACTGTCGGGATCCACCTCGAGCGCGGCAGTCGCACGCGGGCCGATTCGAAAGTCGTGGATCCAGCTCATCACCATCACCACCGCAACCATGGCGAGCTTCACCATGAGCGTGGCGCCGAAGGGTGAGCGCAGCCACCCGGCATCCAGGAAGTCTCCCGGACGGACACCCCGCATCCCGAGATTGATGGTCCCGGTCACCAGGAAGACGCCGAAGCAGATCCACCCGATGCGGCTGAAAGCGGGCCCCGTCTCACGGAGCAGCGCGCTGCCGCGGTCCCGGTTGCCCTGCCGCATCCAGGGCACCACCACCAGCGTGAGGAAGAACATCCCCCCGATCCAGACGATGGCCGCGAGGACGTGAAGCCAGACGGAGAGGAGATAGAGCGCGTGCATGTCATGGCTCCGGATGCGTGAGGACCGGAGGGTATCCCCGGTTCGACTGCCCGGGACGCATCACAAACCCGCTCCGCGCTTCCCACAGTCGGCCTCCGGAGTCCTCCCGTCGAGGGCCGAGCGTTGGACCCAACGCGACGTCGGGATGTGGCCCCGGGGGCTCAGCCCTACGCGACGTCGAGCTGCGGCCGCGGGGGCTCAGCTCTCAGCGACGTCGAAGCGCGGCTTGAGGACGTGGTTCTCCAGGTGCACGTGGGTGAAGAGGTCCGTCTCCACCGCCTCGAGCTCGCGGAAGAGCGTGCGATAGCTGTTGCAGGCCCAATCCGGCGTCGAGAAGTCCTCGGTCGCATCGCGGATGCGCTCCAGGATGGCCGACACCTCCAGGTGTTCCTCCGCCATGGCGTCGAGATCACGCCGCGCCTCCGGAGCGTCGGGGCGGGTCAGCAGCAGCGGAAAGAGCGACGCCTCCTCATCGTCCATGTGCGGGATGAGGGAGGCCTCCAGCTCGACGACCGCCGTATCCAACGCGAGGAGCCTCGGGTTCTTGTCTCCGTGGACCCGCGCCACCTTGGCGGCCAAGCCCTGCAGAAACGGGAGGGAGGTCCGCAGCGGGACGTGGTGGGTCTCCACGATGTGCGCGAGGAGCGCCTCGGTGGTGAGGGCGCGCGGGTCGGACGGCGGGGAAGCGTTCCGGCGGGCGATGGCCTGCTCCAGCTCCCCGGACAGGGAGGCGAGATCCAGCTTCCGCTCCTCCGCGGCGCTATGGAGGCTCTGTTCCCCGCGGCAGCAGAAGTCGATGCGGTGACGCTGGAAGATGGCGGCGACTTCGGGGTGCTCGAGGACCAGATTGGCGACAGGCTGCTGGGGGTTGATCATGAGGATTCCTTTCAGGAGTCGACACTTGCAGCCACCGGGCCAACGCCCTCCCCGGGGACTCCCGGGACTCCAGCCCGGGAGGAGCGTGCGAAGATGGAACATATGGAACACCCCTCCTTGAACTGTTCCACCTGCGGTCTGGTGCCCCTCGTTCACACGCTCAAGGGCGCCACGCAGGTGATCGCCCACAGCGATGCGATGAGCTCGCTGCTCAAGCGCGTGCGACGCTTCTCCCAGAGCGATGCGCCGGTGGTCATCGGAGGGGAGACCGGCACGGGCAAGGAGGTCGTGGCCCGCGTGCTTCACGAGAACGGCCCGCGCGCTCAGGCGCCCTTCACCGCGGTGAACGTGGGAGCGCTGCCGGCCGACCTGCTCGAGGCCGAGCTCTTCGGCTCGGCGCGCGGTGCGTTCACCGGGGCGGTGTCCCTGAGGAAGGGCCTGATGGAGGCCTCTGACGGCGGCACCCTCTTCCTGGATGAGATCGGCGAGATGCCCCTCGCGCTCCAGGTGAAACTCCTGCGCGTTCTGCAGGACGGCGAGGTCCGGCGGGTCGGCGAAACCCGCGCGTTCGGCGTGGACGTCCGGGTGATCTGTGCCACCCACCGGGATCTGCCCAGGCTGGTCCAGGAGGGCCGCTTCCGCGAGGACCTCTACTACCGGCTCAAGGTCCTCTCCATCACGTTGCCGCCTCTTCGGGAGCGCCCGGATGACGTCCTGCCACTGGCGCTGCGCTTCCTGGCCGAGGAGAAGAGCGTCGCGCGCGACTTCACCCCCGAAGCCCGCGCATGCCTCCAGTCACATTCCTGGCCGGGCAACGTCCGCGAGCTCCAGAACGCGGTGAAGCATGGCGCCGCGCTCGCAGTCGGCCCACGCATCGAACTCGAGGAGCTTCCGGAAGAACTCCACTCCCCCGAGCCTGCCCAGCCGGTCACCAGCCACGCGACCGACGGTGCGAGCGTCCCCGTGGGAGCAGCGCCGCTGCCGCTGGAGAACCTGCCCACCCTGGCCGAGGTCGAACGGCTGCACATCGAGCGGGTCCTCGCCGCGTGTGACGGCTCCCAGACCGCCGCCGCCCGGGTTCTCGGCATCGCGCGCAACACGCTGTGGCGCAAGCTGCAGCAGTGGGCCTGAACCGCACCGCCCGAGCTGCGGCGAGCGCAGGAGGCATGAGTGTCGCCAGGCTCGGGCTGCGAGCGCCTGAGGCCTGAAGAAGGTCAAGGTCAGGCGGCGAGCACCCGAGGCCTTCGGAAGGTCAAGGTGAGGCTGCGAGCGCCTGAAGCCTGCAGGAGGACAGGCTCGGACTGCGCGCGCCGGAGGTCTGCGAAAGGACAGGCTCGGGCTGCGAGCGCCTGAGGCCTGCGGGACCTCAGCGCAGCCGGTCGGCCATGCCCGTCAGGGCGGCGTCGGCGGCATTGAGGATCTCAGTTGCGAGCGCAACCAACAGGTCACTCGCCCGCAAGACCTCCTCGGCCCGGACCGCCGCCGGATCCCCGCCGCGGACCTCGTCACTGAGCTGCGCCGCCACCTGACATGCGGCAACCGTCGAAGGAACCGCGCGCAACGCCCGACGGACCGCCGTCGCAAGTCCGTCCACCGGTCCTGGACGCATGAGTGCCTCTCCGGAGGGTCCGAGCGCGATCGCGACCGCCGAGAGGAAGGTGAGCTCCACCGGACCGAAGACGCTCAGCGCGCCTGCTCCGAGAACCAGGGTGTCCTCCTGCGCCACCCAGGCCTCCACGCCGCCCTCGAGGTCGAGGACCGGTCGGAGGTCGCGGTCGGAGAGGCTCTCCAACGCGGGTTTGAGCACCGCGTGCAACCGCGGCGCGCTCTCTTCGGTGATGGGCGCTGAGCCGACCGGCGCAGCCACCCAGGCCGCGTTCATCGGAAGCTCGGGCTCCACCCGGGAGAGCGTGACCGGCTCCGCCGGCGTCTGCCCACCGCGCAGGGCACCCGCGAGTCCTTCGGCGTGGGTGGCGAGGGCCTCGAGGCCCACCGTCCGTAGGGCCTCGGCGAAGAGCTGCCAACCCTCGACGTCGGTCGGCTCCGAACGGAGCAACGCCGGCCACAGCGACGCGGCGAAGCTCGCGCCCTCCTCGCTCGGAGCGAGGGTCTCGGCGAGGTGGCGGGTGAGGACGGCATCCAACGCGCCGGCGTCGCGCATGAGCGTGGCGAGCCGCACGGCGAAGGGCACCAGGCGCGCCTCGAGGAAGCCGCGGAGGATGGCCTCCTGGGCCTCGGGGGTGCGCGCCAACCGCTCGCGCAGGATGAGCGCCTCGCCGGTGAGGTTCTGGCGTTCCGCAAGCACCGCGCGGCGCTCGATGCGCGCGTCGGTCTCCTCGAGCCGCGCCAGCACCCCGTCTGCATCGGCATACCGACCGAGGTGCTCGTAGGCGTCGGCCAGCTCCTCGTGATGGAGGGCGAGCACGTCGGTCGCACCATGACCATACAGCGCGTCGGCCACCTCCGCGAAGCGCGCGGCAGCCTCGGGAAGGGGCAGCAACGGCAGCAGGGCTTCGAGGGCCGGGAGGTGATCCGGCACCTCGTCCAGCGCCTCCTCCAGCGTCTCGCGGGCGCGCTCCGGGACCTCCAGCACCCCGGCCTGCAGCGCGGCCCTCTCGGTGCGCAGGAGCGTCCGCGTGAGCGCGTCCGAATCGGCTTCGATGCGCAGGCCGAGCGCGCGATCCAGCTCGCGGGGCCGCCCATGCTCCCGGTGCAGCGTCACCAGCGCGTCCAGGAGCGCGGAGCGTTGCTCGGGGAGCGCGTCCGCCGCGGCCACCAGGGCGGCGGGCCGGGTCAACAGCGGGCGTTGGTGCACCGCCTCCACCGCCACTTCGGCCAGCGGTGCGAGTTCGGGAGCGCTCAACCGGGGAAGAAGCGCGAGCAGATAACCATCGCCCTGCTCACGGGCGAGCTGCTGACGGAGGGCGCGAACGCGGAGCGCCATGTCCGGAGCCTTGAAGAGCACCTCATCGAAGAGCGGGGCGGCGACCGATGGCGCCTGGTCGTCCACCAGACCGGCCAGCTCCAGCAGCTCCTCCCAGTCTTCGGCGGACCGCAGCATTGAAGCGAGCCGCTCCACGTGGCTCACGTTGCCGGGCACCCGCCTGACGAGGTGGCGGAGCGCGACCTTCGCGGCGTCGGCATCACCGGCGGCATCCGCCAGGGCCAGCAGCTCGGGATGGCGACCCTCCGACTCCAGCACCGGACGGGCGAGCTCCAGCGCCCGCGCCATCTCGCCGACACCCTGCAACCGCTCGGCGAGGTCCATCGCGGGCAGCAGCTCCGGATGTTGCGCGTGCACCGATTCCCAGCGCGCCAGCGCCTCCTGGTGCTCACCCGAGGCGGCCAGGGTGTCCGCCGCCGAGAGGGTCAGACGGGCGGCCTCCTCATCGCCGGCGTGCTCGGCGGCCCGCAGACGCAGCCGGGCCGCATCCACCGCAGCATCGGTCTGATCGAGGAGGTCGGCGAGGGCAAGAAGCGCCTCGGGATGGGCGTGCGACCCGATGGACTGCTTCAGCGCCTCGATGGCGGCATCGATGGCGTTCGCCTCGACGTGGGCCCGCGCGGCCTCGCGGAGGTAGACGGCACGCTCCGCGCCTTCCAGACGTGCGGCACGCAGCTCGAGGACCTGCGCCAGCGCCACCGGCTCCCCGTCCTCCCGCCGCAACACCTCCAGACGGGACAGTGCCTCGTCATAGCCGGGCGTCTGCGGGCCTGCGGCGACGATGGGCGAGAGGACCTCAACGGCCTCCTGACGGGAGCCCTCCTCCATCGTGAGGCGGGCGAGGTCCAGACGCAGCGCTGCGACCCGCTCTGCGTCGGACGTCTGCTCGATGAGGCGCGGCAGCAATGACCGCAGGGGCCCGCTCGCGCCACGGCGCACGTAGAGCGCATGCAGCGTCTCGAGCGCCGCGAGGTCCTCGGGCGCGGCCTCCACCGCCTGCTCAGCCAGACGCAGCGCGCGGTCGGCGTCGTCCAGAATCTCTCCGGCGGTCTCCGCCGCACGCAGCAGCCATCGCGCCGCCTGGCTCCCACCGCACACCGCGGCGCCCTGCTCGTAGAGCGCGACCAGCTCGTCCGAGCGGGCCACGGCTCTCAGACCTTCGGCGGCGCGCTCCACCACCTCCACGTCGGCGGGCCGCAGCTTCGCCAGAGGCAGCAGCGCGTCCAGCGCCTCGACCGGGCTGTCGAGCACGTCCGCCGCCCGCCGGTAGAGGGCTTCTGCCTCGTCGCCCTGCGCCGTCTGCGCCAGCATCAGCGTGGTCCGGAACACGCCCCGCATGTCGCCGCGGCGCGCGTGGACTTCGGAGAGAACGGAGAGCGCCTCCTCGCGATGCGCAGGCTCGCTGGCCACGTCGAGCACCATCTCGAAGGCCCCGGCCGCATCCTGGAGCGCACCGCTGGCCATCGACGCATGCCCGAGTCGCATCGCCGCACGCACCCGCACCGGCGCGGCCGCCCCACCGACGTCCAGCAGGCGCCGATCGTAGGGCTGGGACGCCTGGGGACCACCGGCCCGTGCCGCAACCTCACCGCGCAGGGCCAGGGCCTCCAGATCGTCCGGCGTCCGGGCGAGCCAGTCGTCCAGCGCCTCGGCCGCGAGCAGTGCCTCACCAGCCTCCAGGAGGTTCCGGGCGCGCTCGGCGAGCAGCGGAACCGCAGCCTCACCCTCGAGCGCCTCGGCCGCACGTCCCAGCAGCTCCGCCTGACGACGGACGCTGAGGCCCGGATGCTGACGCAGCCGCTCCAGCGTGACGGGCCCGGGTGCACGTTCGAACGCGCTCTCCTCACAGAGCTGAGCCTGCTCGATGGCGCCGACCTTCCGAAGCGCATCGGCCGCCACGAGGTAGCTGTCCGCCGCCTCCTGCCCCTGCTGCGCCTGCGCGCGCCCGAGCATCAGCCCCGCGAGCCCGTGGGCGTCGTCGCTCTCCTCGAGCCAGGCGCGGTGCCGCTCGAACACCTGCGGCAGGAAGGGGTCGACCGCGAGCATCTGCGCATCGAAGTCCGACGCTTCGTCGCTCCGGCCCAGGGTGTGGAGCAGGTCCGCCAGCTCGCGGGTGAGGGCGTGGTCGTCCGGTGAAGCGGTGCGTGCCGCCCACAGCGCCACCACCGCCGCGGCGTCGTCACCGACCTCGTCGCGGTAGAGCGTAGCGGCCCGTCGGAGCAGGCGCGAACGCTCGACCACGTCGTCGGTGGTGGTCGCGACGTCTTCCCAGTAGCGCGCCAACTCCGTCAGACGATCCGCGTCCCGAAGGAGCTGCTCGAGTCCGTCCTCTGCCGCGGCATTGCGGGGCATCGCGGCCAGCGCCGCGCGGAAGGAGGCCTCAGCGGACTGCGCATCTCCAAGCCCGTCCCGATGCAGCACCGCCAGCGTCAGGTGTGCTTCCGCCTGCGCCTGCGCATCGTCGAGGTGGGTCAGCGAAGCGCTCAGCCACCTCACCCGCTCTGCATCGGCGCCGCGGCGCTCGGCCAGGGCCGCAGCCTCCCGGGCGAGGTCGAGAGATGGGGAGAGTTCGTAGGCGCGGACGTAGGCCTCTCCCGCCGCGTCGAGCTCGAGGCGGACGTCGCGGAGGAGGTGCGCGCGCTGAAGCTCGGCGGCCGCTGCGCTGGCGGAATCCCCGACCTCGAGGTGTGCGTCGCGGAGGGTGCTCAGCAGCGCGAGCGCCGTGTCGGTCCGACCGAGGGCCTCGGCGAGGGACACGCCCTCCTCCAATGCCTCCCGAACGCGTGCGCCCTGCTCCTGGCGAGACGCGAGGCCCGCGACCTGCTGCAGCGCCTCGAGCAACTCCGAGCTGCGCCCCGCCTCACGGAAGAGCGTCACCCGCTGTTCGTGGATGGGCAGGGGATCCGCAGCGAGTTCAGCGGCCTCACTCAACAGCGCTGCAGCGAGCGCGCCATCCCCCAGCAGCGCCTGTGCGCGTTCGGCCAGCTCGACCCGGAGTTCCACCCCCCGCCTCGGATCCGGATGCGCCTGTGCGTGCGCATGCAGAACCTCGACCGCCTCACGCGGGGCGCGCTCCCACAGCAGTCGGGCCAGAGGCTCGGCGGCGCGTTCATCCGTGGGCGCGTGCTTCCAGATGCGGCGCAGCGCGGTCTCGGCCTGCGCCGTGTCGCCGACCTGCTCACTCAGCTCGGCAAGCCGCAGCAGCGCGCGGATGGCGTCCTCGGGGGCGGCCGAGAAATCCAGCTGCTCGGCGAGCGCAGCCTGGAGCGGAAGGGCCTCGGCGGTCGCCCCCTGCAGGTAGAGCAGGTCGGCCAGGAGCGCGAGCTCGGCACCGGAGGCCGGCAACACCCCGTGGGCACGGCGGGCAAGCCGCAGCGCAGTCTCGGACGCACCGATGCTCTGCGCGAGCCGCGCTGCACGCCAGCGCACCTGACCGGAGGCTTCGCCTTCGAGCGCGTCAGCCGCCTGCTCGAACATCTCCAGCGCCTCGCCTGTCGCGCCCCGCGCGAGGCGCAGCTCGGCGATGTGCAGACGGGTCTCCGCGTCCTCCGGGTCGTGACGCGCGGCCTGAACCCAGGCGGCCTCCGCACGGGACGCATCGCCGAGCGGACCCGCGCAGAGGGCGCCGAGTTCTCGGAAGAGCGCGTTGGCGGCCGGACCGCTGGCTGCCTCGGCCTCGGTGGCGATGAGCTCGGCGAGGGCGGCGTGATCCCCCTGCGCAGCAAGCACCTCGCGCAGCCGCGCCCGGGCCTCCCCGTGCATCGGGTCGAGCTCCAGGACCGCGTACAGCGCCTCGGCCGCAGCGGCGGCGTCTTCCAGTCCTTCGAGCAGCGCTGCGCGCTCGAGCAGCGCCTCCAGCCGGGCCTCCCGCGGGCCGTGACGGCTCGCTTCGAGAAGCGCGTCGGCCGCCGCAATGGGGTCATCGCGAAAGGTCTTCGCGAGCCCCCGGAAGGCTGCGGCACGTCGGGCATCCTCGAGCGGCTGCTCACACAGGGCGCCGTACCCCAGGCGTGCCGTCTCGGAAGCGCCCTTCTCCACCAGGGCTCCGGAGAGCGCCTCGATGCGGTTCAGCGCCTCCTCACGGTCCTCAGGCTCCTGTCCGAGCAGCGCGATCCAGGCAGAGAGCTCTGCAGGAGCGTCCTCGAGGCGGCGGTAGAGGACGGCGAGTTCACGCTGCAGGGGCGCGGGCGAGGCGGCCTCACGCGCGGCGAGTTCCAGATCCTCACGGGCCTCCTGCAGGAGATCCGCGGCCATCCGCAGGCGCGCGCGCTGCAGGCGGAGGGCGGCATGCGCCTCAGCCCGCCCCGGGTCGCCGATGAGGATGGAGAGCAGGTCCAGCCGCTCCTCGCGGGCAGCGGACTCCAGCGCGGGCGCGTCCCCGGCGGCGAGCGGCGCCTCACGCTCGAGCAGCTCGAACAGCACACCGGCGGCCCAACGGTCGCCGGGAAGTTCCTCCAACATCGAGCGCAGGGCGCGCTGTGCCTCGGCGCCCTCACCCAGGTCACGCGCGAGGGTGATGTGCTCACGTCGGGCGTCGAGCCGGTCGGCGCCTTCGAGCCGCGGCCACAGTGCACCGAGCAGCTGCGAGAGCGCGCCCCGGGCGCCGGCACGGCGATGCAGCGTCGCGAGTTCCAGCAGGGCCGCCAGATCCTCGGGGCGCCGCTCGGTGTAGGCGGTGAGGTAGCGACGCGCGAGATCCCAGCGCTCACAGGAGGCTGCAAGGGCCGCGGCGCGGCGCAGCAGGTCGAGCTGGACGCCCTCTGCGCCCTCTTCGAGCATCGGCCCCAGGACCACACCGAGATCCTCGAGGGCGCCCTCCGCGTCGTGACCGGCACGCAGCTCTGCGCGGCGCAGACGGGCTTCGACGTGCCCCGGCGCACGCTTCAGCGCGGCCTCGAGCAGCTCGAGCTGCCCATCGGCTTCGGGGCAGAGGGTGGAGGCCCGCACCAGCAGCTCGGCGGCGGCGGGCTCATCGCTGAGCAGCCCGGCCTTCTTCGCGAGCAGGCGCGCAGCCTCGCCCCGGTCGCCCTGCTGCAGGGCCAGCGTGGACAGGAGCTCCAACGTCCGCGCGGCCTGCGCGCCCTCGGGGACCGCCTCCAGCGCGGCCTCGAGTCGCGCTCGGGCAGCGCCGCTCTCACCCAGGGAGATGAGCCCCTCGGCGCTCTGCACGAAGAGCGGTGCGGCCTCATCGGCACGGCCGGCGGCGGCCAGCGCCTGCGCGCGGGTCGCCCGGAGTTCGGCGAGCGCCCGCTCCTCACCGGCCTGCAGGTAGAGGCGCTCGAGGCGTCCGGCGAGGTCTGCGTCCAGGCGGCGCAGGGGGAAGGCGACCGCGTAGTGCTCCCGCGCGGCGTCCAGCTCCCCGAGCTGCTCACAGGCCTGTCCCAGGCGTGCGCGGAGCTCGGCGATCCGCTCCTGAGAGGCGGTGCGGGGGAGCGACGCCAACACGTCTTCGAGCGCGCTGCGGGCATGCTCCGGACGGTCGGCCCGCAGGGACAGATCCGCCAGCTCCATCAGGACCGCAGGCTCGTTCACCAGCCGCGCGGCCTTCTCCAGGGCCACCAGCGCCTCACCGATGCGGCCCAGACGCGACTCGTACACCTGGGCCAGCTCACGCAGTGCCGCCGCCGCGAGGCGCTTGTCTCCGGAAGACTCGGCGACCCGCGCACGGGCTTCGAGCGCTTCGGCCAGACCGCCCATGTCGCCGCGCTTGCGCTGCAGGGCGCAGAGTTCGGCGAGGGCACCCGGATCTTCCGGCTCGATGGCGAGCACGCCGCACAGGGCTCCGACCGCGAGCTCCAGATCGAACGAGAGATCGCGTGCCGCGACCGAGAGGCGGCGCAGCAGCCGCAGCCGCTCCTCGGGCGCCTCGGCGAGGCCGGCCAGCGTCTCGAGGCAACGGGTGAGCGTCGCCCCATCGCGGCGGGACTCGGCGAGCGCGAGCAGCCCTTCGAGCGCGGCGCGGTGACGGGGATCGACCTCGAGCGCGGAGGTGAGCCACTGCTCCGCGCGATCCGGATCGGAGAGACGCGTGCGATAGAGCTCGCCGGCCTCGGCCCACAGCGCGGCACGCTGCTGCGGATCCTCACTCAGGCGGCCGGCGCGCTCACAGCACTCCGCCAGCTCGGCGACGCGGCCGGTGGCGCGGAAGAACGGGATGAGGGCCTCGAGGGCGACCACGTCCTCGGGTTCCAGCGCGAGCGCGGACTCGAGATGACCGCGCGCGCGCGCCGGATCTCCCAGCCGGGAGCGCGCGAGGCGCGCCATGGCGTGGTGGCTCTCGTGCGCCGCACGACGGGCGTCAGCGTCGACGGGTGAAGGGCCGGCGAGCTCAATGGCCTGCACGTAGGAGGCGATCGCCTCCTGGGTCCGTCCGAGCGACTCGGCGATCCGGCCGACCGCAGCGTGGGGAACCGGCGCATCGGGAAGCAGCCCCACCGCCTCGCGGTAGCGCAGGAGCGCGTTCTCCGGCTGCTCGAGCCCCTTCTCCCAGACCCGCCCGGCGAGGATCGCCGCCTGCGCCACGCGATCCAGCTCGTGCCGCGCGAGGCCCACGTCCCGGAGCCGGTCCAAAGCCTTGAGCGCGCGCAGGTGCTCGCCGGAGCGATGGCAGAGCTCACCGAGCAGCAGGAGCGCCTCTGGATGATCCGGCGTGAGGCGCAGCGCGGCCTCGCAGTGCAGTCGTGCACCCGCGACGTCGTCTTCCGTCTGCGCGCTGAGGCGGGCCAGGTGGACGTGGGCGGAGGCCGCCTCATCGGTGTCCCGCGCCAGGGCGGCGATGCGACGCCAAGCGCGGATCGCCCCCACCCGATCCCCGGCCTGATCGGCGGCCCGCGCCAGCGCCTGCAGGCTCGGGAGATGATCGGGACGCAGCCCCAGGACCTCGTGCAGCGCGCGGACGGCGACCTGGGGCGCAAAGTCGCGGGATGCACGGGCCGCGGCCTCGGCAGCGAAGAAGGCGCTGGCCTCCTCCCCGTTGCGACGCGCGTGGGCGCACAGGGCCAGGAAGCGCTCCGCAGCACGGGCGGACTCGCCGCGCCGCTCACGCACCACCGCTTCAGCCCACATGGCCACCGGGCTGCGATCCCGCCGGCGGGTGAGGCTCGCGGCGATGTCGATGGCCAGCTCGTGCGCGGTGGGATCCGCGACCAGGAGCTGCAGCAGGCGCTCGGCGGCGAAGGGATGGGCCTCGGTGATGTCCCCGGCGCGCAGGTAGGCCTCACGGGCCTCCGCAACCTGTCCGCGCGCCAGCAGGGCCTCGGCGTCGGCGAAGGCGCGGGCCCCTTCCAGGGTCAGCAGCAGCTCCTCGTCGGGCGCGTTGGGAGGCGGCAGCCCCCCTGACGCAAACCGCAGCAGCAATCCACGCGGGCTGATCTCGGCGGCCGCCAACCGGGCGTCGTCGAGGTGGGGGACCTTGTAGCCCCGGCTCACCGCCGCGCGCTGGGTGAGGGACCCGAGGAGGCTGGTGGAGAAGCCGGTGCCTCCGCGGACCTCGATGCCGGGCAGCAGCCCCGTGGTGCTGAGCGCCCGGGTGAGGAGCAGCGGCAGCAGGGGCGCGGGCGTGGGCGAGAAGGCGTAGAGGCGGACGTCGT